>JAJTZA010000120.1 GCA_021463905.1 Terrimicrobiaceae bacterium
CACCAACCGGGTGGTCAGCCGGAATTCCTGCCAGTTCATTTTTTCAGTCTCACTCATTCGTGAGATCATGTGACATTGTGTGAGAGAAATCAACTACTCCGAGTGGATGATGCCTTTTCAGAGTAATTCGCCCGGACGCGAGGCTGCGCAGAACCCGACGACTACCGAACCCGGCGAGGATGGAACGCTCACGGAATCCTGACGGAAAGCGGTGGTGTGAGCGAACCACGATATATGGGCGACAGCTGGCGAGGGCGGCCAAATTGCATGGCCTAATATGGTTGATATGGTCTGTCTCAACGACAAACTGCCCGATCGTGAGGCGCGGATTTTGACCGTGTAGCCCATAAATAATTCTGATGATTACAGAGGGAAAAGTGTTGGATGAACCCTTCGCTAGCTTGTATGCAAGGCGCATGTTGCCACCTTTTTTGTTTTTCATTCATGTTCGGTGCTTTCTTTCACGATGTTATCTTTGGATTGGCCTGTGGGCTTTGGCTCCCACGATTATGGCGGCACCCACTTTTATCGAGAATGAGGCAATTGGCATTCTTCGGTTCATCAGAAAGCCGTAGCCCGGCGCAGTAGATCAATTTGATCGGCGTGCGATAACGCCGCAGACGGATCGAGCCAAGCAGCCGCGCGACCTGGGTGTGCGTCAGCACGGCGGGAAGTTCGTCGTGGTCACGGATGCGGATTTGGGAGAACACCTTCCACTCCGAGCACCCCAACATCTCGACAAAAAACAGCCAGGCGCAGGCCATCGTCCGGGCTCTGACTCAATGCAATTTCCAAAACATGCCGGGACTCATACCCTGCCTCACAAAGGCGTTTGGCGAGGAGTTGGGGCAATTGGGAATCGACCAAAAATCTCATGCGGACTGAAGCCGAACAATCCCATGACCGGCCTGAGCTGATGCATATTGGTAGCAGGCTCGAATGTCCTCGGGGTCGAGGAAATCGTACTCAGACAGAATTTCCTGCTCGCTCGCTCCTGCGGCGAGTAAATCAAGAACGTCTTTGACGCGTAGTCTGTAACCACGAATGCATGGGCGACCGCCACACTTTCCAGGTTCAATAGTAATACGATCCAAGTAGTTCTTGCTCACGCTGTGGAAGGTAGGTCACTTGAGGGGCAATTGCGAGATGAAAACCATTCCTGCCGACCCCTCTCTTCGGCGTTTCCTATTGCGGAGTTCCTCATCCGACAAATGACGTGCCCCCATCCAAACCGTAAACGGCGGCCTCACCAAGCGTCTGGTTAAACTCTCGCAATCCCCATCCTCCATCACGATGTGTCTTCCCTGCGGCCTCCCCAACTCAAAACATGGAAGTGCTCCTCCCTATTCAATGATCCAATTCCCGCTTCCCGCTTAGAAATTCGATCCGCTGATTCCATTTGGGCGGGAGCGACCGAGGTTATTTCCGAGCAGAAACAGATTTAAGCAGTGGCACGTAGAGGTTTTTATCCTTGAGGTGCTTGAGCGCATCAACATCCTTCAGCATCCACCCATTTTCCAGGCGGGTAAAATGATGAAAGCTGCAGAAAGTTACGTTCACTTGTCTGCCTAGTCCTAGCAACGCAAACGAGGCACCGAGGCACGATGCGCCGTGTCCCACCAACATGATATTGGGGCCATATCCTTCAGTCAGCAGGCTGATTGTTTTGGCGAGGCGTCCCCAAATATCGGCTCGCTCTTCTGGAAAACTCGGAAAAACTTTCGATTCATAATCGGGATCGATCTCAGGGTATTTTTCCTGACGCTCTTTGGCAGAGGGTAATTTCGGAAAATTTTTTCCAAACCAAGCACTCATCATTCCTTCGGTTATTCCGTATTCAATCTTGATGGAAATGCCTTTCTGACGCGCCAATGGGATTGATGTTTCAATGGTGCGGGAGAACGGCGAGCTGAAAATATGGTCAATCGGGATGTCCTTCATTCTTTCAGCAAGCGCTTCTGCTTGCAAATGCCCCATGTGCGCCAGCGGGAAATCGTATTCCGGACCATCAAAAGGCTTTTCTTCGTAAGGCTCTGCCCAATCCGGTAATTGCGTCTGACGAACCCCATGCCGCGTTAAGTAAATATTTTCGCACTTCATAACAATCGCAGGCCCGTTAGGCGATGGAAGCAGGAGAACTCAAGTTCTGTCTCTTCAGTTTTCATCAAAAAGCACTGCCGAAGGGTGGTGTTTCATGCTTTTCTTCATACGCAGACCGACGGGCTCCGTCACCATTTTTTTCGGAACCCTCTCTGAAGCGGAGATGTCGCCGGAGATTGACACCACGGGAACCACTCCGTAGAAACCAAATCATGCTCACAGTCCATAGCTTATTTTACGCTTCCACTGGTCTGAAAACGGGGCCCATCTCATAATTCCCTCCCATCAACCCGCGTCTCCTTATGTCTACCTCACCCTTCTTCCTCTCCCTCGGTCACCTTCCGCTGCTCAGCCGCGCCAAGACGCGCTCCGTCTCCCCCGAAAACGTCTATGGCGAAAAAGGCCGGGGAGGCATGGCCGAACCCGGCGACACGCCCCAGCCCGAAGTCGAGCGCATCGGCCAGGTCTGGCGCAATCATGGATGGTCGCGGGAACTCGGCACAGGCTGGAAGGTCCGGCCCAGCATCATCGTGCCACCCGGAACGACTGCGACCATCATGGATGTCGTCGGACCCGGACTGATCCAGCAAATCTGGATGACCCCGACCGGACGCTGGCGCAACACGATCCTCCGGATATATTGGGACAATGAGGAAACGCCCTCGGTGGAATGTCCCGTCGGGGATTTCTTCGCCTGCGGCTGGGGCAAGTTCGCGCCGGTTTCTTCCCTTGCGGTCTGCGTGAATCCCGGCAGTGCTTTCAATTGCTACTGGCCGATGCCCTTTCGGACGCATTGCCGCGTGACCATCGAAAATACGGCGATCGAGGAACTCTCGCTCTTCTACCAAATCAACTACGCACTGGACGAAATTCCGGCCGACACCGCCTATTTCCACGCCCAGTTCCGCCGGACCAACCCGGTGCCCTATCAGATGTCCTACACTATCCTCGACGGCGTGAAAGGCTGGGGGCATTATGTCGGCACCTACATGGCGTGGGGCAGCAACAACTGTGGCTGGTGGGGGGAGGGGGAAATCAAATTCTTCCTCGACGGTGACCGCGAATTTCCCACGATCTGCGGCACGGGAACCGAGGATTATTTCTGCGGCTCCTTCAACTTCGAGAACAGGGAAAAGCGGCAGTACCAGGAGTTTACCACGCCGTATGCCGGCATGCCCCAGGTCATTCGCCCCGACGGTCTCTACCAATCCCAAACCCGTTTCGGCCTCTATCGCTGGCACATCATGGATCCGGTGCGCTTCGAGGAGGATCTTCGCGTGACGATCCAAGCCCTCGCCTGGCGCAGCGAATCCCGCTTTCTTCCGCTTCAGGACGACCTGGCCTCGATGGCCTTTTGGTACCAGGCCGAACCGCACGGGGCCTTCCCGCCGCTGCCCGGCCGGAACGAGTTGGAAATCATCTGATCGCGGCCGCCACGGCTATTCCGCCCAGGCGATTTCCACAACATCCACCCCCCGCCGTGCGCCAGTCGGTCGGAATGTCCACCGTCCACCAGGCACCGACGCGGGCAGAGGGAAGCGACTCCCCCGTGCGCAGAAGGCGCCCAGACAGGGGGGTGTCGCAGCCCAGCTTGACAATTTGCTCGAATGCCGCAAATTACCTCTGACTATGATAAATTATTCAGCACCTGATTTGACCAAATTTCCGCCGCGCAGTCCTCGAATTCGTTTGGGGGGCTACGTGATTCTTCCGCGATTGTTGGATAAGTGTCGGGCATTGTTGGCGGGCAAAAATGGGGAGTACAACTACAACTGTCCGCTCGACAAGCGGTTTTTGGGGTTTACAGGCATTGATCCCGAGGCGTTGAAGGCCGAGGTTGCCTTGGGCAAGGGGGATGGGGAAATCCTGACGTGGATTCAGGAGCGTGTTGTCCCGAAGCGCACGGACGCGGAGGTTGTCGCATGGTCCGTCCAGGAGGCCTGTCGTGTCTCAGGCGACGCGGAGAGCCGTGGCTATTTTCAAGAAATCCATCAAGCCATCGCTCCGAGCCGGGCCGACGTTTACACGTGGTTCGACCTGCTGGATCTGGACGACTACGTGAGCTACGGGGGCAAGGCGTAGCCTCCTCGCCCCCCGTAGTCCGTGGTTTGGTGGATTGCGGGTCTTTGGGTTTTGTTTGGTGCCCGCTGAGCGGGGGAAGCGTCTTACGATGCTTCTTTGGCGGCTTCGTCGCGCTCTTTCATGGCGGCTTTACGGCTCAGCTTCACGCGGCCTTTGTCATCCACGCCAATGCACTTGACCCAGACGGCATCTCCGACTTTGACCACATCCTCGGTGCGGTTCACGCGGAAGTCGGCCAGCTCGGAAATGTGGCAGAGACCGTCTTTGCCGGGCAAAACTTCGACAAAGGCGCCGAACTCCTTGGTGGAGACCACCGTGCCCTGGTAAGTCTCGCCCACGGTGATTTCCTTGGTCATGCCCTGGATGATCTGTTTGGCGCGTTCGAGTGCTTCGCCGTTGGAGGAGTAGATGTGAACCGAACCGTCGTCCTCGATGTTGATCTCGGCACCGGTCTCGGCGACGATCCCCTTGATGGTCTTTCCGCCGGGGCCAATGATGAGGCCGATTTTTTCGGGATTGATCTTGATCGTCTCGATGCGTGGGGCGTAAGGCGAGAGCTGCTTGCGCGGCTCGCCCAGCGCGGAGCGCATCACCTCGAGGACTTTGAAGCGGGCATCCCGGGTGCGATAAACGGCCTCCTCCATGAGGTCGAGCGGAATGCCGGGCAACTTCAGGTCGAGTTGGAATCCGGTCACGCCCGTGTCGGTTCCGCACAGCTTGAAGTCCATGTCGCCAAAGTGATCCTCGCTGCCGATGATGTCGGTCAGCAGGGTGTGGCGGGTCATGGTTTGGTCGTTCCATTCCGTGACCAATCCGCAGGAGATGCCGGCGACGGGTTTGCGAAGAGGCACGCCTGCGTCCATGAGGGCGAGCACGCCCGCGCACACGCTCGCCATCGAGGTCGAGCCATTGGATTCCATGACCTCGCTGCTCACGCGAATCGCATACGGGAACTCGCTTTCGGGTGGCACCACGGCTAAAATGCTCCGCTCGGCCAGTGCTCCGTGACCGATCTCTCGACGGTTCATTCCGCCCGTACGTCCGGTTTCCCCTACGCTGAAGGGCGGGAAATTGTAGTGGAGGATGAAGCGTTTCGAGGTTTCACCGCCGGTGTAGCCATCGAGGTCCTGGGCCTCATCGGCGGGCGCGAGGGTGGTCAGGCAGAGTGCCTGGGTCTCGCCACGCTGGAAGAGTGCGCTGCCGTGACTGCGCGGCAGGAGACCGACCTCTGCGGAGAGCGGACGGATCGTTGCCGTGTCGCGACCATCGCACCGCGTGCCCTTGTCGAGAATGCTCACACGGAAGGCCTTCTTTTGCAGATAGTCGAACGCCTGGCTGATCTCGAATTTGGTGGCTTCGGGATATTGCGCGAGAATTGCCGCGCTCACTTCTTCCTGCAGTGCACCCACGGCTTTTTGCCGGGCCACCTTGCTGGGCGTGTAAATGGCAGCCTCGATGCGGTCGCCTGCCACCTGGTAGGCAATCTCAAGCAAGGCGTCCGGGACAACAAAAAGCACAGCCTCGCGCTTCGCTTTGCCGGCTGTCGCCGCCAATTCGCGTTGTGCGGCGACCAGCCTGGCCACGTGCTCCTGGGCAAAACGCAGCGCGGCCACGAATTCCTGTTCGGGCAACTCACCGGCCTCGCCTTCGATCATGATCACTTCGGTTTCTGTGCCCGCGTATACGAGGTCGAGATCGCTCGAAGCCATTTGGCCGTGTGTGGGATTTACCACGAGCTGGCCATTGACGCGTCCGACCCGCACCGCGCCGATCGGCCCGCCGAACGGGATATCGGAAACGGCCAGCGCCGCACTGGCACCATTGATAAACAAAATATCCGGATCAATTTCGCCATCGGCGCTCAGAAGGGTTCCGATGATCTGTGTGTCATAGAGGTAGCCTTTCGGAAAAAGCGGGCGCAGCGGGCGATCGGTCATCCGGCAGGTGAGGATTTCCTTTTCGGAGGGGCGGCCCTCGCGTTTAAAATACCCGCCGGGGATCCTGCCCACAGCAGCCGCTTTTTCGCGGTAATCCACTGTCAGCGGGAAAAAGTCCTGCCCCTCTTTGACGGAGGTGGCGGAGACCGCAGTGACGAGGATGATCGTGTCGCCGGAGCGCACGGTGACGGCACCGTCCGCGAGGCGGGCAAGCTTGCCGGTTTCAATGGTGACCGGCGAAGCGCCGATTTCGAGAGTGATGGAGTGTGACATTGTCTAATGAATATGGGATGCGCTCCGGGCCGCTGGCCGGGAGCAGTGTATGAGTTAACGGAACCCCGCAAAACGGCGGAGTCCCATGGGTCTATTTGCGGAGACCGAGTTGGGTGAGGACCTTTTGGTAGCGGTCGCTCGAACGCCCTTTCAGGTAATCCAGAAGGGATCGGCGGTTCGCGACCAGCTTGAGGAGTCCACGCCGCGAGGAATGATCCTTCTTGTGGACTTTCAGGTGTTCGGTCAATTCGTTGATGCGTTGCGTAAGCAGCGCGATTTGGACATCCGAGCTTCCGGTGTCTTTTTCATGGAGCCGCAGTTTTTCAGCTCCGCTTTTTTCCAGTGTTGCCATCTTGATTTTTTTAATTACGAGCGATGAGTTTCGCAGCACTTCCGCGTGTTGGCAAGCAGATAAAGCGACAGATCGAGCGACGGTGTTGAGGCTTGACGGAGGGGGCTGCTTGTCTTCTTGTAGGCGGGCATGAAACGAGGAAAAAAATCGCTGTCCGTCTTGTGTGTGCTGGGTGTCGTCCTGGTGATGGTCGGCTGTGCTGATTACGACAGGCGGCTGACGAGCCGCTCGGTCAGTTATTTGGGAACCGACGGTTCGATGCTGGCCAGTCCGATGACCCGTGAGGGGAGAATCGCGGAGAGCAAGTCCTATTGGGATGGAGACAGTTCGAGCGGGGCACCGCGGATTGTGATCAACGTGACGCGCCAGACAGCTTCGTTCTACAAGGGTGGGCATCTCGTGGGTGTCTCGGCGATCAGCAGTGGAAGAGACGGGTACGACACGCCGTCGGGCAGCTACAAAATCATTGAGAAGAAAGTGGATCACCGCTCCAACCTTTACGGGGATTACGTGGACGCCTCGGGCGCGGTCGTCAAGCAGGGCGTCTCTGCGAAAACCGATCCGGTTCCGGCGGGTGCTCATTTCGAGGGTGCTCCCATGCCGTATTGGCTGCGTTTGACCAGCGGGGGTGTTGGCATGCATCAGGGCTTTTTGCCGGGCATTCCCGACTCGCATGGCTGCATCCGGCTGCCGGAAAAAATGGCCAAGGTCTTCTTTGAGAACACCTCGGTGGGAACGCCGGTGTCCGTCGTTCGTTGATTGACGCCGGGTTGCAAATCCCCGGCGAATTTGGCATCAATCGTTTTGATGATAGGCGCGTTGGGTCAGGAGGTGGTCTGGGGGGTCTCCCGTTTGGGAGATTTTTCGCGTTTTGTTGCGGCATCGTTGCTGGGGGCATTTCGGACGAGGCGGCTGATGCGCCGGTGGGGGCGCGCGATATACGAGCAGGGGGTTTTGTGCCTTCCGGTCGTTGTCATTGTGGGGTTGTTCACCGGTTTGGTTTTGGGGTTGCAGGGCTATCATGTGCTGAGTCGTTTTGGTTCGGAGGGATTGCTTGGTTCGCTGGTCTCGTTGAGCCTTGTGCGCGAGATGGCGCCCGTGCTTGCGGCTCTGATGCTGGTGGGGCAGGCTGGCTCGGCGCTTGCGGCTGAGTTGGGAACGCAAAGGAACTCCGAGCAGATCGTGGCCTTGCAGACGATGGGGATTGACACGCATGGGTTTCTGGTCACGCCGCGGTTGCTTGCGGCGCTGGTGGTATTTCCGTTGCAGACCGCGCTTTTTGCTCTTATTGGGCTGGTGGGCGGCAGTCTCTCGGGGTCGTGGCTCTTGGGGCTGGACTCCGGTGTGTACTGGTCAGCGGTCGAGCGTTCGCTCGAACCCGGAGACATGCGCGAGTGTTTTTCGAAGGCAGCGGCCTTCGGGGTTCTCACCATGGCCATCTGCGCGTATCAGGGTTATCATGCGGATCGCTGTCGCACCGCCACCGGCGCGCAGGCGGTGAGCCGCTCGACCACGCTGGCGGTTGTGTACTCGAGCGTCGTCGTGTTGGCCGTGGACTACGCGATCACCTCGTTTTTTGTTTGAGCCATGAAGCCGCTGCTGGATGTTCGCGATTTGAGCAAGGCCTTCGGGAGCCAGCAAATTTTTTCCGGGGTGAGTCTTTCGGTGCCGCGCGGGCAGATTTTCACGATCCTGGGGCCGAGTGGGGCGGGGAAGTCGGTGTTTTTGAAATGCGTGGCGGGGGTCTTGATGGCGGACGGGGGGGAAATCCGGTTTGACGGGCGGGTTTTGGGGCGTGACCGGACGGCTCTGGCGGATTTTCGCAGGCGGTGCAGTTTTCTCTTTCAAAGCAACGCTTTGTTCGATTCTCTTACGGCACTGGAAAATGTGGCCTTGCCCTTGGAGCAGACAACTCATTCTTCGCGTCGCGAGACGCGCGTCCGGGCGATGGAGGCACTTGGTCAGCTCGATATTGGCGGGTTTGCCGACCGTTATCCGGCACAGCTCTCGGGCGGGATGCAAAAGCGTCTTGCGCTGGCCCGTGCCATTGTCACCCGTCCGGAGATGGTCTTTTTTGATGAGCCGACCGCCGGCTTGGATCCCTTGCGTCGCAACAAAGTTTTCGCCATGATTGCCCGCTACCAACACCGGATCGGATTCACGGCTATGATTGTCACACATGATGTACCCGAAGCACTCGTTACGAGCGACCATGTCGCGCTGCTCGAGAACGGTCGTCTCTGCTTTTCAGGAACTCCGGTGGAATTTTCCGCTTCTGCGGATCCGTTGGTCACGGCATTTCGCGACAGTGCCGATGCTCTCGGGCGTGCGCTCAGGGAAATCCGTGTTTCTGACCCATGAAGCCGACACGCACAGACACCCTGGTGGGAAGCTTTGTCCTCGTCGGGCTTGTGGCGGTCGCCTACCTGGCGTTGCACCTGGGGGCGGGCAATCTGCCCTCCGGTGATACCTACCTCATCGAGGCGCGTTTTTCCAATGCGGGCGGGCTGAACCGGGGCGCGAGTGTCCTGCTCGCCGGTGTCATCGTTGGTCGTGTCGAAGACATTCGGCTCGACCCCGGGGACTTCTCCGCAATTGCCACCCTGCGTGTCCGCTCGAATGTTCACCTCCCAACCGATTCGATGGCCTCGATCCGAACCTCGGGGCTGATCGGCGACCGCTTCATTTCGCTCGCGCCGGGCGCTGAAGCCGACAATCTCACGCCGGGCAGCCGAATCGTTCTGACAGAATCCGCCGTGGATTTGGAGTCGCTCATTGGCAAGATGGCTTTTGGGAGTGTGGACAAGGAGACCCCGCCCAACGAGACTCAGGAATCACCGCAATGAAAACACTGCTTTATTCGATTACCGTTTTTTTTCTGATGGTGGGTGCAGCCTTCGCGCAAACCCCGGGTGAGGAGAAGCTGCGTCAGGCTCTGGAGGAAACCATGTCCATCGCCGCAAATGCCACCAGCAGTGCCGCCCTTATTGAAAAAGTCCGCCCGCTGGTTGAGAAAAACATGGCCTTCAATGTGATGACCCGTCGTGCCATCGGCCCCGGCTGGAGGAGTTTTACGCCCGAGCAACAGACCCAGGCGATCAAGCTTTTCACCGAGCTGTCCATCCGCCGCTATGTGGGGCGGTTTACCATCGGAGAAAAGCCGTCGGTGGTCTACCGGACGGCCCGGATGCTCGGGCACGGCAGCATGGAAGTGCCGACGCAGTTTGTGTATAAAGGCAACCGCTATGAGGTGGTTTACCGGCTGGATCAGGGGGAAGGGTGGCGGATTGCCGATGTGGTTGTCGAGGGCGTCAGCTTCATCGCGAACTATCGCAGTCAACTGGACGCGCAATACCAAAAGGGCGGTGTCGAGGGCGTGCTCCAATCCCTCAAAAATGCGGTCGAAAATCCCCGGTGACTCCATGAAAAAACTTCCCGTCATTTCTCTGCTGACAGCCACCACCCTCCTGATCGGCTGTGCATCCACGCGCGAGGCCGTCCGGCCCTCCGCACCCGATGGCAAGGCGGTGGTGGGTGATCCCTCAAAGACCGGCTTCGAGGAAGACCTCGACGACTACAATGTGCGGATTGCCGACCCCATCGAACCGGTCAACCGCGTCACCTTCTGGATCAATCACCAACTCTACCGCTACGCCCTGCGCCCCATCTCGAAAGGCTACGAATTCATCGTTCCTGAAAAGGGCCGTCAGGCCGTTTACAATGCCTTCGAGAATGTGAAATTTCCGGTTCGCTTTGCCAATAATCTCCTCCAGGCGAACTTTCCGCGTGCTGGTCAGGAACTGGGTAAGTTCCTGGTCAATACGACTGCGGGCGTGGCGGGATTGGGCCGCCCTGCGGAGCATATTTCCTGGCTGGCCGACGTGCCTGCGGCGGATAGCGGCCAGACCTTCGCATTTTGGGGCATCCCGAATGGCTGCTACCTCGTCCTCCCCATCCTGGGACCCACCACCCTGCGCGATGGCGTGGGACTCGCAGGCGATTACCTTTTGAATCCCATCACCTGGTGCGGATTTATTTGGGGCGGCTATGGCTGGTTCATTGCCATCCCCGCAGCCAACACCATGCGCGCCCTGCCTGCCCAGATGGACGTCTATGACGCCGCCACCCGCGAATCCCTCGACCGCTACCTCGCCGCCCGAACCTCCTACATCCAATTCCGCAACGAAATCAACGCGCGCGCCCACAAAAACACTCAAGAAAACCAATAGAATCATCCATGAGTCCATCACTCCGCGTCACAGTCTGGAACGAGTTTCGCCACGAAAAAAAGAATCCCGACGTGGCCGCCCTGTATCCTTCCGGCATCCACGAGGCCGTTGCCGCACCGCTGCGGGCGTTGCCTGGAACGCAAGTCCGGACGGCCTGGTTGGATCAGCCCGAACACGGTCTCGGTGGCGACACACTCGAGCAAACCGATGTTCTTCTTTGGTGGGGGCATGGGGCTCACGCAGAGGTGTCGGATGCCGTGGTCGAGCGGGTGAAACAGCGTGTCTTGGCGGGCATGGGGTTGATCGTCCTCCACTCGGGGCATTACTCAAAAATTTTCAAAGCTCTGATGGGTACGACCTGTTCGTTGAAGTGGCGGGTGGCCACTGACAAAGAGCGTCTGTGGAATGTCGCCCCCGCGCATCCCATCACGCAGGGGATTGGCGATCACTTCGAGATTCCCGCCGAGGAGATGTATGGCGAACCGTTCGGAATCCCGGATCCGGACGAGCTGATTTTTATTTCCTGGTTCAGTGGAGGAGAGGTCTTTCGAAGCGGCGCGACGTGGAGGCGCGGTCATGGAAAAATTTTTTATTTCCGGCCCGGGCACGAAACGTTTCCCGCCTACCATCAGGCGGAAGTCCAGCGGGTCATCGCCAACGCGACGCTTTGGGCGCGTCCGACCGTGAACATCCCCGACGTCTGTCCGAATGCCCCCGCCCTCGAGATCCTCCCGGCAGCCTGAAAAAGCCTGAGGGGTTGACCGCCTGATTATGACAACGCAAAAAAAGCCTCCCATCCGCCTGGCCATTATTGGAACGGGGGGCATGGCCAACGTTCACGCGGAGAGGTTTCGCGAAATCCGGGGCTGCCAACTGGTGGCTGCCTGCGACATCAACCGCGAGCGGGCCGGGGAATTCGCAAAACGCCACAGCATCCCGCAGGCTTTCGAGGATGCGGCCTCGCTCCTGGCCGGAGTGGATTGCGATGCAGTGAGCATTGTCACACCGGACTCACTGCACAAGCCCCTGGCCATCGAATGTCTGCAAGCCGGCAAGCACGTTCTTTGCGAAAAACCACTGGCTCTGAACGCGCAGGATGCACACGAAATGCTGGCCGCCGCCCGCGCTGCCCGGGTCGTTCATGCGGTCAATTTCACTTACCGTGGGCTCCCGTGCATTCAGGCGGCAGTTCGGATGGTTCAGCGCGGCGACCTAGGAGAGGTCCGTCATGTCGAGGCCAGCTACTTGCAGGCCTGGCTGGTCAGCAAGGCGTGGGGGGATTGGCGGACGACCCCTGCCTGGCTCTGGCGGCTCTCCAAAAAGCATGGCAGTGCCGGAGTGCTGGGGGATGTGGGGGTGCATATTGTGGACTTCGCCACGTTTCCAACCGGCCCAATCCGCGAAGTTTTTTGCCGGCTCAAAGCCTTTCCCAAAGCGCCCCGTAATCGCATTGGAGAATATCGCCTGGATGCCAATGATTCCGCCGTGCTCAATGTCGAGTTCTCCAGCGGCGCGCTCGGGATCATTCACACCAGCCGCTGGGTGGGCGGGCACGCCAACCGCCTCGCCCTTAAAATCGCGGGCACCGAGGGGACGCTGGCCATGGACACGGACTGGGGGGGAGATGTCCTGCGCGTGTGCCGTGGCAAAAACCTTGAGACCGGCACATGGAAAGAAATGCGATACAAGGCCGTCCCAACGGTCTTTCAGCGCTTCATCGCCGCCATCCGCTCCGGTGGAACTGCGGAGCCCGACTTTGCTCGTGGCGCGGAAATCCAGCGCATCCTTGATGCCAGCTTTGAATCGGACGCCCGACACCTTCCGGTGAGGGTCTGATTGTGGAGAGTTCCCGCCCCCGTTCGCGGAGCGTCTTTCCGGCCCAAGCCCGGCTTCCTTATTTTTTCTCCGTATCGAGGGATGCGCGTACGTCCTCCTCGATCTGCTGGTAGAGAGCAGGGTCACTGCGCAGAGCCTCCTTGGCGGCGTCCCGGCCCTGGGCCAGTTGGGTGCCCTTGTAGCTGAGCCACGATCCGCGCTTCTCGAGGACATTTTTCTCGATGGCCAGATCGAGGAGCGACCCCGCGCTCGAGATGCCCTCGGCGTACATGATGTCGAATTCCGCTTCGGTGAAGGGAGGCGCAACCTTGTTTTTGACGAGTTTGACGCGGGTGCGGTTTCCCGTAACCGTGCCGTCCGCCGACTTGATCGCGCCGATGCGGCGGATGTCCACCCGGACGCTCGAATAAAACTTGAGCGCCTTGCCGCCCGGCGTGGTCTCGGGATTGCCAAACATCACTCCGATTTTTTCCCGGATTTGATTGGTGAAAACGACGACCGTGCGCGCCTTCGCTATGAGCGCGGTAAGCTTCCGTAGCGCGTTGCTCATCAGACGGGCCTGCGCACCCACCACCGCATCGCCAATCTCTCCCTCCAACTCGGATTTGGTCACCAGCGCAGCCACCGAATCCACCACGATCACATCCAGCGCGTTCGAGCGCACCAGGGTCTCGCAAATCCGCAGTGCCTCCTCGCCTGAGCTGGGTTGGGAGACGAGCAGGTCATCGAGGTTGACACCCAGCTTCCGGGCATACGACGGATCCAGCGCGTGTTCGACATCAATGAAGCCCGCCAATCCGCCCGCCTTCTGCGCCTGGGCCACGACCGTCAGAGTCAGTGTTGTTTTCCCCGAGCTTTCCGGTCCGTAAATTTCCACGATGCGTCCTCGCGGAAAGCCGCCCACCCCCAGGGCGCGGTCAATGAGGATATTGCCGGTGGGAATGACCTCGACCTCCGAGGTGGAATGGTCGCCCAGCCTGCGGATGGCCTCTGTGCCGTAGTCCTTGGCAATTTGCTGGATGGCCAGCTCGAGATTTTTTGCGCGTTGGGCGGTGTTTTTGTCTTCGGTGGGAGTGGATTCTTCGGGTTTTGCCATAGTGGGGGACATGCTATCCGGACGCGAAGAGTTGGCAAGGTTTCAATCCGCTCGGTCATTGACTCTGGGCAACCCGGCGTGGTGAGATGGGCCCTTTGAATTTTCCGCTCATGAAATTGACTCCTCGATCGCTCGCTCACACCCCCGACCCCACAGGATATTTTGGTAATTATGGGGGCGTGTTTGTCCCGCCGGAGCTCGAGGCACCGCTGGCTGAGGTGCGTGGTGCTTACGATGTGGTTTCCCGCTCGCATGATTTTATCGAGGAGCTGCGTCGCATCCGCCGCCACTTCCAGGGACGCCCGACACCAACGTACCATGCCGCACGGCTGTCGAAAAAACTCGGAAAGACCCAAATCTACCTCAAGCGCGAGGACCTGAACCACACCGGCGCCCACAAGCTCAACCACTGCATGGGCGAGGGACTGCTGGCGCACTTCATGGGCAAGAAAAAACTCATCGCCGAAACCGGTGCCGGCCAGCATGGGGTCGCCCTGGCCACTGCTGCCGCGTATTTTGGCCTCGAGTGCGATATTTACATGGGCGAGGTGGACATGGCCAAGCAGGCACCCAATGTCGCGCGCATGCAAATCCTCGGTGCCCGGGTCATTCCGGCAACGGAGGGTTTGAAAACGCTCAAGGAGGCCGTGGATGCCGCGCTCGTTGCCTATATCCAAGACCCCGTGAATCAGCTCTATTGCATTGGCTCGGTGGTCGGCCCGCACCCGTTCCCCATGATGGTGCGCGATTTCCAACAGGTGGTCGGTCTCGAAGCCCGCGAGCAATTCATCGAAATGACCGGGAACCTTCCCGACATGGTGGTGGCTTGTGTGGGCGGCGGAAGCAATGCGATGGGCCTCTTTGCCGGTTTTATTGATGATCCGGTCGAGCTGCGCGGCATCGAGCCTCTGGGCAAGGGGCCCGCACCCGGCGAGCATTCGGCGACGATGACCTACGGCTCCGAGGGCATCATCCACGGCTTCCGCTGCTACCTGCTGCAAAATGAAAATGGCGAGCCGGCTCCTGTCCATTCCATCGCCAGCGGTCTCGATTACCCCGGTGTCGGCCCGGAACATTGCGCACTCAAAGACAGCGGACGCGTCAAGTATCTCACCGCCTCAGACCGTGATGCCGTCGAGGCCTTCTACGTTCTCAGTCGCTGCGAGGGCATCATCCCCGCCCTCGAGAGTGCCCATGCCGTGGCCCATGCCATCCACCTTGCCCGCGAGAATCCCGAGATCGCCCGTACCGTTCTCGTCAACTTGAGCGGGCGGGGCGATAAAGACATGGACTACCTGATCGAGCACTTCGGAACCGGCGAGGAGTTCAGGATTTAGCTTTATCATTTTTTTCCCTGCCATCCGCCAGGGTCAGGGTTTGGATGCGCAGCCCGGCTGTTACTGGGTCGCAAGAATGGGTGAAACGCCGTGCAAAGCCTGTTAAATTCATGGGCCATGCAGGTCAGTAATGCCTCCTCTTCTCGTGACAAGATCGCGCTGTTTCGATCGCTGTTTCGCGGGCGTGAGGACGTTTACCCCCGGCGGTTTGTGAGCAAGCGAACTGGACAGGCCGGATATTCGCCAGCGTGCGCCAACGAATGGGTATACCGGCTTTGTGAAAAGCCAAAAATCAAATGTGCGGATTGTCCCAATCGGCGCTTTCTTCCGGTTGCGGACGAGGTGATTCGTTGGCATCTCTCTGGGCGCGACAACAACGGACGGGAATTTGTCATGGGCGTCTATCCGATGTTACTGGATGAAACCTGCTTTTTTCTGGCCGTGGATTTCGACAAGGCAAGCTGGCGGGAGGATGCGGGAGCTTTTGTGGCGACGTGCCGCCATTTCGGACTGCCGGTCGCCATGGAGCGTTCGCGCTCCGGAAATGGCGCCCATGTCTGGTTTTTCTTTTGTGGGGCGGTTTTGGCCAGTGCGGCACGGAAGCTGGGATCGTTTCTTCTGACCGAAACGATGGAGCGTCGTCCGGATGTCGGACTGGATTCCTACGACCGGTTTTTTCCGAATCAGGATACCCTGCCGAGAGGGGGATTTGGAAACCTCATTGCCCTGCCCCTGCAAAAGGCTGCGCGAGAACAAGGTCACACGGTTTTTCTCGACGATCAGCTCCAGCCGTATGACGACCAATGGGCGTTTCTTTCCGCCGTGCCAAAAATCCCGCGCGACCTGGTTGAGGAGTTGAGTTCCAAAGCGCAGTACCAAGGGCGCATTCTCGGTGCACACATGGCCGTTTCGGAAGAGGAAGGCAGTCTTACGCCGTGGGACGCTCCTCCTTCCCGCAGGAGCAAAGATCCACCGGTGGCCGGACCATTGCCGGAGCGCATCGAAATCGTGCTCGCCGATCAGATTTATCTCCCCAAAGAAGTACTCCCCCCTGCATTGCGCAACCGTCTGATACGGCTGGCAGCGTTTCCCAACCCCGAGTTCTACCGCGCTCAGGCCATGCGTCTGACCACCCACAACAAACCGCGAGTCATCCACTGCGCGGAAAATCACCCCCGGCACATCGCATTACCTCGGGGGTGCTGGGAGGAAGCCCGGAAGCTGCTGCAGTCCCTGAAAATCAAGATTGTCCTACGTGACAAGCGGTTCGCGGGCGTATCACTGGATGTGGCTTTTCGTGGCGAGCTGCGGCCTGACCAGCAGGGGGCAGCTGAGGCCATGCTGCGGCACGAAACCGGGGTTCTCGCCGCCACCACCGCCTTTGGAAAGACCGTCCTTGCCGCATGGCTCATTGCCCGGCGCGGCGTGAACACGCTCATCCTTGTCCATCGCCAGCAATTGTTGGAACAATGGGTCGAACGCCTTTCCGAATTTCTCGGTCTTTCACCCGGGCAAATCGGACGGCTGGGTGGCGGACACAAAAAACTGACAGGTTCCTTGGATGTGGCACTCATCCAGAGTCTCGTGCGCCACGGCGTAGTCCACGATGACGTCGCAAATTATGGGCACGTGGTCGTGGATGAGTGTCACCACCTCTCCGCCCACAGCTTTGAGCTGGTAGCCCGCCGTGCAAAGGCAAAGTTTTTCACCGGACTGTCCGCCACCGTTACGCGTAAAGATGGCCATCATCCCATCATTTTTATGCAATGCGGCCCGGTGCGGCACCGGGTGGACGCCAGACAACAGGCAGAAAAGCATCCGTTTTCCCATGCGGTCATGGTGCGTCCCACAGCCTTCCAGGATGGGGGTCCGACGCCGCCATCCAGGGAACGCGAAACCGGAAATCCACGCGAGACATTCCACCGGCTTTACGAGGCACTCTGGCGTGACGACAAACGGAATGCTCTGATTTGCTCCGATGTCGTCTCGGTTCTTCGGGAAGGACGCTCCCCTCTGGTGCTAACCGAGCGTACCGAGCACCTGGAATTGTTGGCGGCGCGGCTTTCCGCCTTGGTGGATGATGTGGTTGTGTTGCGCGGCGGCATGGGGCGCAAGGTGCTTCGTGAGGCTCTCGGACGATTGGCTAACGACACCTCCCGGTCCGCCCGGAATTCTGTGATTCTGGCCACCGGTCGCTTCATCGGCGAAGGCTTCGACGATCCACGCCTCGACACCCTGTTCCTGGCCCTGCCTGTCTCATGGCGCGGCACGGTGGCCCAATATGTGGGGCGGCTGCACCGCCTGTGCGAGGGCAAGCGGGAGGTTCGTGTCTATGACTATGCCGATTTGAACGTGCGGATGTTTGCCAACATGTTCGATCGTCGCTGTCGCGGCTACGAATCCCTGGGGTATTCGCTCCTCCTCCCCGCCAGTGCGCTGCCCGGCTGGCCTGCCGAGGTTCCACTGCCCATCGAGGCGGAATGGAAACAAGACTACTCTGCCAGCGTCCGGCGACTGATCCGCGACGGCGTGGATATTCCGCTGGCCCGGCTCTTTACCCATGCCGCCCGATGTTTTCCGCCCGATGCGGAAGGTGCCGCCCGCGCTCGCAGCGCCAGCGAGGCCTTTCTTTACAAGCGGCTGGAAACCCTCGGGGTCACTGCCGGGCGATTCTGCCTCAACCATGAGCTGCCGATCCCGTTCGACAGTCGCGGCTCCATGGAAGTGGACTTCCTCTGGGCTGAACAACGCCTCGTCATCGAATTGGACGGCGCACAGCACCTGTCCGATGCCGACGCCTACCGGCGCGACCGACACAAAGACGCGCTCCTGCAACAGCACGGCTACCTCGTCCTGCGCTTCCTCACCGAAGATGTTGGAAAAAATCTCGATTCCATCCTCGATGCCATTCTGACTGCAGTGACCCGACGCACAATGAGCGCACCGTAATCAACACCCTCTTGCGAAGGCTCTCAGGCCTCGTGCATTTCCCGGAGAAGGTCTGCGTATTTGTCGCCGAGGACGTGGCGTTTGAGTTTGAAGGTATTGGTCAGTTCGTCTCCGACTTCGAAGGGTTTTCCAATCAGTCGGAAGCAGGTGACGCGCTCGAAGGGTTTGAAGCCAGTCTGGGCACCAATGAGGCGACGGATTTCCGCGTCCATGAGCGGACGGGCCTCTTCGTTTTGCGCCAGCTCCGTGAGGTTCGCGGCCTGAACCCCGATCTGACGAAAGCCATCGAGGGAGGGAACGATCAGTGCTCCGAGCGATTTTTGATCCTGCCCGGTGACGATGCAATTGTCCACGAGCGGAGAGGCCACCAGACGGCTCTCGATCGGAACCGGCTCCACATTTTCGCCGTTGCGCAAAACAATCGTCTCTTTCGACCGCCCAAGGATTTTTAAGCAATTGTTGAAAGTGACCATCCCAATATCCCCGGTATTAAACCAGCCGTCCCGCAGCACCCGCGCGGTCAGCTCCGGGCTTTTGTAGTAGCCTGGCATGACCTGCGGGCCGCGAACATGAATTTCCCCGCGCAAGCCACGCCCGCCCGCCCGGTGTGATGCGTCGGGGAAAAGAACCCCCCCGGTTTGAAGGTCCACAATCCGCACCTCGGTTTCGGGAAAAAGAGGGCCCACGGTGCCAATGACGAGGCGTTCCCAGGTTCGGACAGCGAGAACGGGGGAGGTTTCAGTGAGGCCATAGCCTTCAAGAACCGGGATGCCAATCGCGTTAAAAAATTCGTCCACATGCGGCTGGAGGGCGCCGCCGCCGGAGATGGTTCCCCGGAAGTGGGAGCACCCCACGGCTTCGCGCAGCCGGGCGAGCACGAGGGGGTCCAGGAGGCGATACAGCAGGAAAAAGAACCCGAGGTTGGCAGCATGGCCCACGGCCCGCACCGCTTTTTCCGGAAGGCTTCGGCCTGTCGTGTCCAGCTCGCATCCACGAAAGAACCGCAGGGCGCCATTCACCCGGCAACTGGCTGTCTTGGCAGCGGCGAAGAGCGCACGGCGAAGCGGAGGCGCTTTCTCGACACGGGCCATGAGCTTTTGGTAGAGGCCCTCCCAGAGCCGGGGTGCCGAGGCCATGATCTGGGGGCGAACGGTTTTCAAATCCTCCGCGATGGTGCGCAGGCCGGTGTAGTAGGTGCAGACGCCCATGCTGATGGCGACCATTTCAAAGACCCGTTCGTAGCTGTGCCAGATTGGGAGAATCGAGAGCGCGCGCTCACCGGGGAAGAGGGAGAAAGGCAGATTGCGCACCTGGGAGGTCATGTTCTCGTGAGTGAGCTGAACACCTTTTGGAGTTCCGGTTGTCCCCGAGGTGTAAATAATCGTGAAAAGATCCCCGCCGCGAACGCCCTCGAGCCGCTCGGCAGCCCGCATGTCACCCGCCGCTCTCAACTGACACCCCCGCTTCTCGACGTCCCCCAGCGGCAGAACCCCCTGTGGAAGGTCGCCCCGTGAACGCATGATCAGGGCACACTGGATGCGCGGAACCCGCTCCCACACCCGCAAAAACTTCGCCAGGACGGCTTCATTTTCCAGAATGACAAATCGCGCGTCGGAATGACCGAGGATGTAGGCAATTTCCTCATCGGTGACGTCCGTTCCCCGGGGTACATCCGCCGCACCGGCAATCTGAATCGCGTAGTCGGAGAGTATCCACTCGAGGCAATTGTCCGCCAGCAGCCCGACATGCTCGCGCGCCCCAAGACCCAGATCAATCAACCCCGTGGCCAAATCCATCCCACGCTCAAAAATTGTCTGAAACGAGACGGACTCGTAATCCCCTGTGGACAGCCGGGGCGCGAAAGCAGGCAGGTCGCCAAAGCGCTCCGCAGCTTTGCGAAAAAGCCGGGGAAGGGTCTCCGTTACGATCCGCTCGTCTTTCATCTCATGAGGGGATGCGCATTCCCATCCGGGGACAAAATTATCTTCTGGGAGGCGGCGCAAAGCCGGCTTCGCGGAACGTGATGCGCGCCTTGCTGGTGTCGTAAGGGGAAATCTCCACGCGAACCTTGTCGCCTGGAACAATACGGATGAAGTTCTTCCGCATCTTTCCGGAAATATGCGCGAGCAGAACGTGGCCGTTGGGCAGCTTCACCCGGAACATTGTCCCCGGAAGCACATCCACCACCACCCCTTCACTCTCTATGCAATCTTCTTTGGCCACAATTTTTGGAAAAGAAATCATACTACGCGATTTTTTTTCGATTAGCAACCCTCCCGCCGGATTTTTCAAATGGTCAAATGGTCGGGTCGTTCAGTAGCCCCGGTAGTGGAGGCTGAGAAGGCGAAAGTTCTGGGCGTCTTTTTCGGCAGTGTAGTAATACAGGGTGAGGGTGATGGCGGGCTGCGACCATTGGTAGCCGATGAGCGTTTGCAGGATATCATCCTCGCGGCTTTTCTGGCGGGCGATGGCGCGTCCAATGCCATATTTGCTTTCGATGTTTCTGCGGGTTTGCTCAAAGAACGCACTGTAACGCATCGAGTCCCATGAGGGGTCGCCGTAGTGCAGCTCGATCTCCACGAGGGAGTCGCTGTCAAAATAGAAGAGCGCCCGCTCGAGCAGCCGCTGGGGGATGTCCTCCACGACCAGACAAAGCCGCCCCTTGTCTTCGCGACGCTCGACCACACGGGCTTTCACGCTCTTGAGCGCGTCCTCCAACCGCCCGGGCGATTCCCCCCACTGAAAGTTAAACGGAACCTTGATCTCCTCGGCCCGGACGACCGGCGCCATCACAAAAAACAATCCAAGCACCAAAAACCGGCCAGAATGGCCGGAGATCCCGCCCCACAGCCGCAGAAAAAAACCGGAGAAGTCAGTCGTCATGGTGAGATTTCCACAGTGCCTTCATCCAAGGGCGTGAGGTGATGGAGGCCGGTGGCCAGAAATTCGGCGACAAAACCCGGTTGACCCACGAGGACGCGTACGCTGCCGGAGGTTTTTCCGTGGGCGATGGCCACCCGGGAGATGCCGGGCAAATGGGCCACCTCGATGATCTTCAGGCCCTCGGCGGTTTCCAGACAGACGCGGTCGTCTTGAGTTTTTGCACGGATGGGCAGGGATCCCTGCAGGGGCGCAAGCGGGGAGGGGTCAAGAAGGACGGTCAGTTCGTCATGGGCCGGAGCATTGGCGGATGGCACCCCCTTGGCAAAACCAAAACTGGCACATTCCTGAATGGTTTTTTCGAGGGTGATTTCCCAGGGAGACTCGCTTGTCCCGGACGCGGATGGACGTACCGAGCGCAAGGTCGAGTGGGTGGCATTGGCTGTCAGCAGAAAAAACCCTGCACCGTCCATCTCTCCGAAAATTTCAGCAGGGCCCGCTTCGGGGTCGAGCCGCATCTCTCGAAGCAATCCTTTTTCGGGGTCAAAATTGCGGGCGACAGAACGGTTTCCTGTCAGCCCGGTCAGCCAGAAGGAGCCATCCGGCCCCATCGAGAGCGAGCGGACTGATTGGGTGTCTCCCACGGAAATTTCCGAGACTCCGGAATCCCGGACGAGTACGGCCTGGTCATTTTCCAGGATCGCAACAAATCCATCCCCACAAGGCGCGAGAAGGCGGAGGTCTGACGGCACCGCATGCTCTTTTGCCGGAGCCGATGGGTTGGCCAAATCGTAGAGTGCGATTTGGCGGGGAGCCACACACAGGGCAGCCCGCGTCCGGCTCAATGCGCCCAGGCGGGCAGCCGATTTTGCCAGAGGATGGCCCTGCTCGTCACTGAGGGGAAGCAACTCCACGCGACCCTCAACGGAAAGCAGTGCCGCCCGCTCATTCAGGGCGAGAATTTTGGCGTCGGAGGGTAACGGTCCGGGTCGCAGCGCATTGAGGCGGCCCTCCGCATCCGCCTGCCACATCCTCGGGAGGCCGCTTCGTGCTTCTTCCGCCACGATGAGGAAGCGGCCGTCTGGTTTTGGCGCGAGGGTAAGGATTTTTCGGATGAGTGGAGTCCCGTCCTGAGACTCCCAGTCGTTGAACAAGTAAGCTTCTCCCTCTGCGGAAACCGTTTCGGGGATGAAGAGTCCCCGCAGGTGGTAGGTGCCTTGGGGAACCGGCTGGCCGTGGTCATCCAAACCATCCCACTCGATGAGGATCCCATCCAACCCAGCACGAAACTCCGAGATGTCCGCTGCTGCCGCAAGCGTCCGAACACGGTTTGCGGATGCGTCAAATGCCGCCAGGCTCAGCCGCCCGGCAGTCTCCGGGATGGCAATCGTCAACTGACGCGGTGCGGAATGCGCGACGTTCGCGGCAAGCAGCAAAATGGCAACAAATGATTTCATGCGAACCGCCGCTGGCGGAATGTGCAAAATACCCTATCGCAGATTTTAAAAATTTCGAGAACGTTCAACGCATCCGGCGGAAGAGGCGACGCATGCTGATTTCGGGGGTTCCACTCACGCTGCCGGTGGTGGATTTTCCTTCCTGCAGGAGAAAACGCGCACTGGCCGCCGTGAGCAGGCAGATCACAGCCGTCACGAGGAAGAAGACCCCATATCGCTCCCACACAAAAATGCCTGTCACGAGATCGAGCGGCCTGAGGGCGTCCAGAACGAGCCCCCATCCGACGGGAACCGTGGCCAGGGCCAGTCCGGTAATCACAGTGAACATGGCAAAAAAATGGGCTCTCCCCATTTCCGGCATGGTTCTCATGATGGTCCGGACATTGGAAAGATTGTAAACCGCATAAGCCGAGCCATCCACAAATGCGAGGATGGCAAGGAGCCAGAGTGCCGGCGGAAAAACCCCGGTGGCCACCAGCATCCACACCGCAATCGCCACACCAAAAACCGAAATGCCAGAAACGATCAGGTGAAAATCCTCGACGCGGTCTGCCATCATCCAGCAAAAGGGCAACGCCACCATGGCGCCCACCACGCTCAGGGCGGTCAACCAAAGAATTGTCGAATTCGGCAGACCGAGAAACACCCGCATGAACTCCGTCGAAAATATGGCCATGCAGGTAAATATATTCTGCGCCACGAAATTGAAAACCAGGAGTCGAAAGAACGGGCCGTAGCGCAAAATTGCCATCCACGGAACCGACACGGAGCTTGTGCGCACAACGGCTTGCGAGGGAACATCAGGAATTTTCCGGACAAAGTAGAGGCTGACCCATGCCGCAAACCCGCTGATAAAAAACATCATCGCGTATTTCCACGGCTCCGCGTGCCCGACGGTCACAAACGCGGAGGCGCTCAGCGCGAGCATCTGGCCGGAAAAAATGAAGAAATGGTCCCGGGCGAGGAAGCGTCCGCGAACTTCCTCGGGGATCAGCGCGGTGATCCAGGGCATCCATGCCGTGGAGGTGATGCCCCGCAGCAGGTTGTAGAGGAAGAGCGAAGAGAGCAGGATCGCCATCTTTGAAGCAGCATCGAGAAAGGCGAACAGCGAGGAAAACGCGATGATGAAAATAAAAATGGTGCGAATCCCCCACCCCGCCAAAATGAAGTTCCGATAGCTGAAGCGATCCAGAAACCGCGCCGCCGGAAGCTGAAAGATCACCATGAGCGGCGCAAAAGCCGCAATGATGCCAATCACCGTCGAGGAGGCCTCGAGCGCCTTGGCGTAAAGAATGATGGGTGCTCCCACCATCACTTGAAACGACACCGCGTTGAGAAGCCCGAACCAATGGATGTTGAACGAGCCGGCAGGCAGGTTGGATTTCAAATCTCGGGGAATGGTGTCGGAATGTGGCCGTCGTAAAGCGCCTTTCCGACGATTGCGCCATGAAGGCAGCCCAGCGCGGCGAGGTTCTGCAAATCCCGGAGGGAGGAGACGCCGCCGCTGGCAATCAAATCGCAATCGAGAAGCTCACCCAGTTCCTGCAGTGCGGGAAGATTCGGCCCGGTCAGCATTCCATCGGTGGCAATGTCCGTGGCAATAATGGTTCGCACCCCCACATCCTGCGCGGCAAGGGCCAGCCCGGTGGCCGAAAGCGAGGTCGTCTCTCTCCACCCTTTAATGGCCACCTTCCCATCCCGGGAATCAATGCCGACAGCGATCCGCTCCCCGCCAAATTCCTGACACATCTCACGCACGGACTGGAGGGACTCGCAGGCGCGCGTTCCCAGAACGACACGCCTGACACCCGCGTCGAAAGCGGCATGGACCGCCTCGATGTCGCGCATGCCGCCGCCCAGTTCGCAGGGAATATCCACCGCCTTACAAATCGCTCGTACAGAGTCGAGGTTCGCGGACACCCCCGAGAATGCCGCGTCCAAGTCCACAAGGTGCAGCCATCGGGCACCCGCTTCCCGCCACTTTCTGGCCCAGGCGACCGGATCATCGGAATAGACGGTTTTTTCCGCCGCTTCGCCTCGTCGCAGACGCACGACCTGGCCTCCCATCAAATCAATCGCCGGAAGAAGAATCATGGCTGATGCAAAGCATGTAGGAAGCCATCAATCAATGCCAATCCGACGGACTGGCTTTTTTCCGGGTGGAATTGCGTGGCGTGAACCGGCCCTGCGCTGATCGAGGCCGCGAAGGAGACGCCATATTCGCAGTGGGCGCTCACGATCTCGGTTTCGGCAGGCTCCGGGTAATAGGAGTGGACAAAATAGAATGCGGCGCTGTCGGGGTTGGGGAGGCGGGCATAGAGCGGCCCGCGCATTTGGGAGAGGGTGTTCCAGCCCA
Source organism: Terrimicrobiaceae bacterium (assembly GCA_021463905.1). Taxonomy (GTDB): domain Bacteria; phylum Verrucomicrobiota; class Verrucomicrobiia; order Chthoniobacterales; family Terrimicrobiaceae; genus JAJTZA01. Next base: position 24,885 of record JAJTZA010000120.1, read on the forward strand.
TGTGGGGGACTTTCAAGCCGCCGGTCTCAGGGAAGCGTGTCACCCGGCCCGGCAGGAACCCCAGCCCTTGCGCGCCCGGCGATTCTTCGCTCGAGGCAAAGAGGAGCTGGTAGCCGAGACAGATGCCGAGATACGGCTTCCCGCTACGCAACCATTCGAGCAGAGGGCCGCGCAGTCCCGTCTCCATGAGATGCCTGGCACAATCCCCAAAGGAACCGACACCGGGCACAACAACCGCATCGGCCTCATCGAATGGCGCGGAATCCACCGCACGAACCACACGCGCACCGCGCGCCTCCAGCGCCTTGGCAACGCTGCGAAGATTCCCGCTCCCGTAATCCACAAGCGCAATCGTCCTCATGGCTGCGAATAAAACCCGGGAAAATCCAGTCTCATCCGAGTGCCACTACTGCGGTTGCTGGAGGAGACGGATGGCCGGGTCGTTCTGTCGCTGTTGGACGTAGATGTTGGGGGGTGTTGTCGAGCGGAGTTCGTGGCCTGTCAGCACAAACTCGGGATAAAAGCGATTGCTGGCCGGCTCATAGACGGTCTCTCCGGAGAAATGACCGTGCAGTTTGTATTCGTAGTTGTTATCCGCTCCGATCTGGTGACGGGCGCGGTCGGGTGCCAGCACCTTGTTCTCGTTCAACATGACCAGCCGGGACGACTTCCATGGTTTTCCCGGCTCGCGCACCCAGCCCCACATTTTGTAATCGCGCTTGTACATCCGCCGACCCACAAAATAGTCTCCCGGTGCTTCTGCGCGGATGGCCGCGTCCTGGGCAGCCTGGGCAGCGGCGTTTCCCGCCGTATCCACCGTCTCACAGCCCGCCAGCAAACAGGCCGCCAGCAGCGCAAATCCCCATCCTCCCAACCGCAGCATCATCCGATTTTTTTGAGAAACCCCGAGAGCCACTTCGCCAGAGAGGGTTCATCGCTGATCGTAAGCGGCTCGTCCAGCGGGAAGAGTGCCCAGTGCTCGGTGTGCGTGACCGATTCCCCCGGCAGGAGGGTTTTCAGAGGACTCAGCGATTCGATTTCCAACATGTCGCTATTGGTGAAGGTCTCGAAATTGCATCCGCCATCCGGGTAGGTCTCGCCAGGAATGTGATCGAATTTTTTGATGAACAGGAGATCCTCGCTCAGGTAGGCGATCCAGTGCTGCTTGTGGGCGAGGCCAATTTTTGTCGGCGGTGCTCCCTCTTCCTGGCGCAAGAGCCAGTATTCTGTGCCAAACGTCCACCGAGGATCCGACAGATCGGTGTAGGGCCAGAGAACCATCCCGCGATTGGGCAGGATTTCATGAGGGTGCTCACCCAGTGGAGGCTGGGGGATGATCTCGAGGCCACCAGGGCGCATCACCGACAACCCCCAGGTCGCCAACTGCCTGGATGAGCTGCCTTCATTGGTCGCTGTATGCCGCACGGTCACCGAAGAGCCCTCCGCCGCAAGCTCAATGCCCAGCGTCTTCCGGATCGGAGTGGGATCGTTTTGCAGGCTCTCGATGATCAGCTCTCCCGCCGGACCATTGCGCTTCCATGTCACCGGACGGTTGTCCACATGATAGGAAAGAATCCAATCCTCCGGCGCCAGCCACAACCGGTGGCCACCACGGATCCTCCAGTCCGTCTCGCCTGTGCCCCCCAGCTGGTCATCGTAAACATGAAATATGTTTCCACGCCCGCCCGTCTGATAAGAAATAATGCGCGGGCCAACGTCGGTCGTCACCAGGAGTTCCGTCTTGCCATTCGAGAGGCGGAGGGTGTTGGGCCATCCTCGGTAATTTGTGGGTTCGATTTTCATAAGGAGGATGCAGGCAGTGAATGTCTCTTTTTAAGAACTCCTCTCACAAATGTCAAGCGCACCACCCAAACCCCAAATCCGCGCGTAAGCGCGATTCGCGCAAAAATTCGCCGCTGATGAGGCCGACGAGGACTGCTCCGGGCGCGGCGAGTGTCTTCTCGTGCCGTTTTGGGACTCAAACCTCAATTTTTTCAGGGGCGACGGACGATCGGGAACCTCTTTTTTCTTAAAATCGAGACATCTGGGCACGGTGGGGCGTGGCGGGGGCACCTCATCAGTTTTTGCAATGGCCGGAGTCGGCCTTTTGAGGGAAAACCAGGTTTAGGAAAAAGCCGTGGCCTGAGTCGGAAGCTCAAAGACCTTCCAGATTTGGAGGATGCGGCCAATCGCTTTTGGCCCCGCATGGAAGCGCAAACGCAATTTGCACTCGGAACGACTCATGCGCCCGGCGATGGCAACGACAAGGAGCCGGAAGCGTTTGAGGCGTGCCGTGCGCTCCTCCCCTTCCAGGCAAAGACTCTTGATGGCACTGGTCGTATTGTAGGCTAGGAGCGAGAGGGTGAACCACGCCGCGTTGACGGCCAGCTTCTGGCTGGGCATGTGGCCGCCGCCAAGGGCATTTTTGATTTCATCGTGGGTGTGTTCGATGGTTCCCGCTTTTTCCCGGTGCCAGTTCAGCAGGCGTCCGCCTTCCCAGTCCAGGTTGGTCAACACGGCGTAGTGCTTGCGATCACTGCCATCGGCAAAGAGCACCCCCTGAGCCTTGAGAAGCCGCAGGCCCACATAACGCAGCGGAACGCTGGCTTTGCTTTCGTAGCTTTGAGCGGGAACAAAGGCCACTTCCGCCCACTGGCGCAGGGTGCCGTCCGCTTCGGTGCCATAGGTCTTCCAGTCCGCTTCTTTGACCTCTTGGACGGCTGCCGCGAGCGATTTCTCCATGACGGCACTCACGCAAAATCCGATGCGGCCACCGGGTTCCAAGGAGCGGGCGGGATCACTGAGCCAGGCGGTCAGTTCGTTTTCGTGGCAGGCACTGTCGCCACGGAAATAACGCTCCTTGATCCCGGCGGGCAGGGCCGCAAAGGCCATCTGGGCGCAGGAGAGCGGAGACTGCTTGGCCGGCACGTTGCCGTCGCGAAATTGACTTGTGCCGTCCCCGGCACTTCGCCCCTGCGGGCTGTCCTGCGGACAGTCTATGTCGCTCGCCTCCTGGCGGCTCCATTCACTGGCCAGCGCAAGGTCCACCTCACTCCAAAGAGCGACCATGGGCTGGTAGCCCCGGCCATTCTCATAATGGAAAAGCGCACTTTTTTTATGGCTCTCGATGATGGTGGCATCCTGATCCACCGTGGCGATTTTTTGCTCCTGACCGTGTTTTTTCAACAGGGCGGCAATTCGACCGACCATACCCGCAAGCACGCGATTCAAGCCCTGCTGCGCAGCACTCGATGGCACGATGAAGCTCTTCTGTTGCTCGCGGGGCGGACGCAGGGCGGCAAGATCCTCGTCGTAAAAGCGATTCAGAAAGCTGCGAACCGCGCTGGCCTTCGGTGGCGTGTAACCGAGTCCTCTGACCAAGCAGGGGTCCTCGGCCAGCATGGAAATGTCTTCCGGGCAGTCGCCCCCAAGCACCTGGAGCAGCACGAGGCTCTCCACCATTTGCCCCTCGGTGAAACCGCGCTGGCGGCTTTTGAGAGCAAGGTTGGCTTCCACCAACCCCCCGAGATGGAGAGAGCGCAAGGCGCGGGAGACCGACAGCAGCCCGGCATGGGCACTGCCCATTTCCCGGAGCGGGCGAGGGTCGATGGCGAAAGGGGACTTATTGAGGATCGGGATACGAGCAGGCATGATTTGTTATATATATCATATATACGACAAAATCAAGAAAAAAATGAGTCCATCGAAGGATTTTTTTGAAAAATCAAAAAATTACGCGCGGATCAGGGATCAGGTCCGTCCCACTTCTTGCCACGCGAACCGGCGATGTTCACGCAACAGCGCGCGCCGATCCTGTCGGCCAGCGCCAGCGAGGC
>JAJTZA010000121.1 GCA_021463905.1 Terrimicrobiaceae bacterium
CCGGGGTGTTTGGCCCGGATATCGAGGGTGATTCCTTCGTCGGGCTGGATGTGGAGGGTCAGGCGGTTGGGTCCTGCCGCCGATTGCAGTTCCGGGCCGAAGAGGTGCAGGGGAACCCGCCGGAATTGGATGACAACCTGGGTGGCATGCGCGGCGAGCCGCTTTCCGGAGCGCAGATAAAATGGCACACCCGCCCAGCGCCAGTTGTCCACTTCGAGGCGCAGCGCTGCGAAGGTCTCGGTGTTGGACTCCGGGTTCACATCCGGCTCCTCGCGGTAGGCGGGGACGGGTTGTCCATCCATGAGGCCCGCCCCGTATTGACCGCGCACGGTATTGGCAATCACCTCCTCGGGATTCAGGGCCCGGATGGCCTCGAGAACCTTCACCTTCTCGTTCCGCACGGCATCGCCATTGATCGAGCTGGGCGGCTCCATGGCCACAAGGGAAAGCACCGAGAGCATGTGGTTCTGCACCATGTCCCGCAGGACACCCGAGGAATCGTAGTAACCGCCACGCTGCTCGACCCCGAGCTGCTCGGCCACGGTGATCTGCACGTTCTCCACATAGCGGCGATTCCAGATCGGCTCGAAAACGGCATTCCCAAACCGAAAGACCAGAATGTTCTGCACCGTCTCCTTCCCAAGGTAATGGTCAATGCGGTAGATTTGCGATTCCTGAACATGTGCGGTGAGGTCGGCATTCAGTGCACGCGCACTTGCAAGATCGCGGCCAAATGGCTTCTCAATGATGATGCGCCGCCAGGCGTCACGGGTCTCGGTGGTCAGCCCAACCCGGGCGATCTGCTCGACGACAGGCGCAAAGAACACCGGCGCCACCGCGAGGTAAAAGAGAACGTTTCCGGGAAGCCCCCCGGCTTTCTGCGCTTCAGAGACTCGCGCACTCAGTTGCGCGAAGGTTTCCGGATTGTGGAAGTCGCCGGAAATGTATGAGCAACGCGCCGAGAATCCCCCCCAAACCGCCTCCTCCACCGGACGGGTCGCAAATTGCCGGATGTCGCCATCCAGCTTCGCGCGAAAGGCCGCATCATCGCCAGGCGTCGAAGCCACACCAATCACCGCGAAATTTTCCGGCAGGAGCTGGAGTGCGCGCAGGTTGTAGAGCGCGGGGAGGAGTTTGCGTTTGGTCAAATCCCCCGAGGCGCCAAAGATAACAATCACACACGGGTCGCCGGGCTTTGCGTGGCCGGTCAGCGGAGTGCCGGGAGGGGGTGGGGTTTCGGGGTTCGGGATCAGCGGGTGGGGTTCCATGAGCGGCGTTTTTTAACGGGGTTCGCGACCGAGGAGGATGATCGCGCTGCGATCACGGACAACGGCCTTGGGTTCGACGAGAAGAACTTCCTCACCGGAATCGCGGAAATCGTCCGGGGATTCCAGCGCGGTATCTGCGACGCGATGCCAATGCCGGCCCGGAGGCAGTACGGGCAGCGCAAACTCCAGGGGTTCGCTGTACATGTTGAAAGCGCAGTAGAGAAAATGGCCCGGACCGCCGCATGCGGCTTCGTGGTGTCCGCACAGCATGAATGCCAGAGTGTGGCTGGATGCGCTCCAGTCCGGATTCCATGGCGTGACTCCATGCCAGGAAATATCCGGATAGCCGCCCCCGACCGTGTCTGCCGAAGCAAGAAACTCCCTCTGACGCAACGACGGATGCGCCTTGCGGAAGGCGATCAGGCGGCGCAGATAGCGCGAGAGTGGTTCCTCGTCGCCCGCGCACGACCAGTCGAACCAATTCCAGGGTTTGTCGTGGCAGTAGGCGTTGTTGTTTCCGTTCTGTGTGCGCCCATATTCATCGCCCATCCAGAGCATCGGCACGCCCTGGCTCACAAATAGAAGCGTCAGTGCGTTCTTTTGCTGGCGTCGCCGGAGCGCGTTGATTCCAGGATCCTCCGTCTCGCCCTCGACCCCGCAATTCCACGAATTGTTGTCATCCGTGCCATCCTGGTTGTCTTCCCCATTTTCGAGGTTGTGCTTGGTGTTGTAGGAGAAAAGGTCGCGCAGGGTGAAGCCATCGTGGCAGGTGATGAAATTGACCGAGGCTGATGGTTTGCGTCCTGCTTCGGCGTAGAGGTCCGGCGAACCCATGATGCGTTGAACCATCTCGGCGACAACTCCCGGATCCCCCTTGAGGAACTTGCGCGCGGCATCGCGAAACTTTCCATTCCATTCCATCCATCTTCCGTAGGAGGGGAAATTGCCGACCTGGTAGAGGCCTCCCGCATCCCACGCCTCGGCGATGAGGTCGCATTCCGCGAGCACGGGGTCGTAGGCGAGCGCTTCGAGAAGCGGAGGGTTGGCCAGCGGCTCGCCCGCGCGGTCGCGTCCCAGAATGGAAGCCAGATCGAACCGAAAGCCGTCCACATGAAACTCCGAGGCCCAATAGCGAAGGCACTCGATGACAAAACCGCGCACGACCGGATGGTTGCAATTCACGGTGTTTCCACAGCCACTGTAGTTTTTGTAGCGGCCCTGTTCGTCGAGCATATAGTAAGTGGAATTATCAATGCCCCGGAAGGAATAGGTGGGCCCCCCTTCCCCGCCCTCTCCCGTGTGATTGAAGACCACATCGAGGATCACCTCGATGTCGGCCTCGTGCAGCGCACGAATGAGTGCCTTCAACTCAACCACCTGCGACCCGTGCACGGACCTCGAGGCAAACCCCGCCTTCGGCGAAAAAAATCCCAGCGTGCTGTATCCCCAATAATTGCAAAGCGGCTCACCCGTCAGCGGGTTCGTGCGGGGGTTCTCGTGCTCGTCAAACTCGAAGATGGGCATCAGCTCGACACAATTCACCCCGAGTGCTTTCAAGTACGGGATTTTATCAATCATCGCAGCCATCGTCCCGGGGGATTTCGAGCGGGAGCTTTCATGGGCGGTGAAGCTGCGGACGTGCATCTCGTAGATGACCATCTCCGACTCATCACGCCGCAGCGGCCTCGAATGCCCCCAGTCAAAACTGTCCGCCGAAACGCGTCCGCGGAAGGGCATCTTCCTGAGGCGTGGGCCATTCCATGTCCCATCCCCCGCAATCTCGCGCGCGTAAGGGTCCAGCAGTATCCGCGAAGGGTCAAAGCGCTGACCATCCTGCGGTGCGCAGGGCCCGCCAAACCGGAAACCATACTCGATATCCTGGGAGTCCAGCCCATGAACGGACACCGCCCACACATCCCCCATCCGGTACTCCTCCGGCAACGGAACTTCCACGAAGGGCTCCTCCTCCCCCCGCGCAAACAGCACGAGCACACAGGATGTCGCATGAGCTGAAAATACCGAAAAATTGACACCCCCCCGAATATGACTCGCTCCGAAGGGCAGTGGATGGCCGTAGCTCACACGCAAATCCCCATGCGGGCGCAACAGAGCCGACTTGTCTGGCATGGCAACGAGCCTACCCGCATCCCACCGCTTTGCCAAGCAGGGAGACCGGCAGCAGCCCTCAGGAAAAAGTGGCTCAGGAAAGCCAGGGAGCGGCCTCTGCCTTTCCCATTCTTACAAACTGTCTCCCACGAATTTTATCAGTTTTTCGGCTTCGAGGGGAATGCCTTGCAGAACCCCGCCGGTGCCGTGCTCGAAAAGCACGACGAATCCAAAAACAAGTACGACGAGGACGATGATGCGGAAGAGGAAGATGGCCAGCGAGATCATAAAAAACCGTTTTCTTGTACACAGGCTAGCGCATCCCCATGTTTCGTCAACACGCACGGGCAGGCTTGCCAGCGGGAGCGAGCTGCGAAAGAATCCGGCTCATGGATTTTTTTGAGCATCAATCCCAGGCACGGAAGAAGACGGGCTGGTTGGTCGCTTGTTTCCTGATGGCGGTCGTCGGCATCATCGGGGTTTTGCATGTGGTGTTTGCGTTGATTTTTGGCGCGTCCATGAAAGATCCACAGCTTTTTGCGAGTGTGGCCATTGGCGTGGTGGTTCTGGTGGCTATTGGGAGTCTGGTAAAAATCATCGAGCTTTCGCGTGGGGGCCGTGTCGTGGCGGCGATGCTGGGAGGCGAGCCGATTTCGCCACAAACCCGCGACCTTGCCCGGCAGCGGCTGATGAACATTGTCGAGGAGATGGCCATTGCCTCCGGTGTCCCCGTGCCGGACGTCTATGCGCTGCCCGATGTGTCCATCAATGCGTTTGCCGCAGGTCATGGCCCGGCGGACACGGTCATTGGAGTGACGACGGGGGCGATCGAGCGCCTCAGCCGCGACGAGCTGCAGGGAGTGATCGCGCATGAGTTCAGCCATATCCTTCATGGAGACATGCGCCTCAACATCCGTCTGATGGGGCTTCTCAATGGCATCCTGGTTCTTGCCCTCCTGGGCGGTCTCCTGCTTCGCGCCACGCTCTATATGCCGCGAGACAGCGGAGGCTCCCGCGAGGATCGTAAAAACGGGGCCGGGCTTGTCTTTGCTCTCCTGGCCGTCGGTTTGGCCCTCTACCTTGTCGGATGGATTGGCGTGTTTTTTGGAAACCTGATCAAGGCGGGCGTAAGCCGACAGCGCGAATTTCTCGCCGATGCTTCCGCCGTGCAATACACCCGGAATCCATCGGGCATCGCCGGAGCACTCTACAAAATCAGCCGTCTGAGCGGGCGGCTGACCAGCCCGCGCGCCGCCGAGGCCAGCCACATGTTCTTTGGCAATGGGCTGGCTGATCCCTGGATTGGACTCTTCGCAACACCCCCTCCCGTGGCGGAGCGCATCGCGGCCATCGCACCGGACTTTGACCCTTCCTCCGTGGACTTGGCTCTCACCGAAAAACAAGTGCCCCCACCCCCCCCCCCCCCCCCACCCCTGCCACAGGAACCAGCACAACTCCCCATCAGCAAACTTTTCGAGCAATCCGCCATTCCACAATCCGCGCTGGGAGCCGCCCTGCTGGACGCATTGCCCGCCTTTGCCCGCACAAGCTCGCGGGAAACCCATTCGGCGGTTTCGCTGGTTTATGCGCTGCTCTTGAGCGATGACGCAAACCGCAGAGCCGTTCAAATGGAGAGCCTGGACGCGCCGGTGTCCGTGCGCGAGGAGACGATGGATTTTTTTGGCAGGCGGGAGGAAATCGCGGATGCCGGACGCATCGCGCTGGTGGACCTTGTCATCCCGACCCTCCGGCAGCTCTCCGACGACCAATACCGGTATTTTCGGGCGAACGTCCAGCGTCTGATCGAACAGGACGGACAGATTGACCTCTTCGAGTTTGTCCTGCAAAAGGTCCTCCTGCGCCACTTGGATGTGTTTTTTTCCCAATCCGCCCGTGTGTCGGTCAAATACCGTTCGGTTGCGCCGCTGATGGAGGAAGTGTCCGCGCTTCTTGGCGGCATTGCCCTGGTGGGACACGGCGAGCCGTCCGCGCGCGAAGAGGCGTATCGGGCGGGCTTGTGCCAGTTGGACACCCGAACCGCCTCCCTGGAACACCCCCTCCTCCCTGAAGCCTGCGACCTTTCCCGCATTGACGCCGCTCTGGACCGGCTGGCCGAGGCCGCTCCCGATGTGAAGCGCGTGGTCTTGACCGCCTGTGCCGAGGTCGCCGCACACGATGGCATGATCAACGCTGCCGAATACGAGCTTCTGCGCGCCATTGCGGATGCGGTGGATTGCCCATTGCCTCCGCTGCCGCCCCCTCTGCCCTCCACACATCCCTCCGGACAAACCATTCCCTCATGAGGATGCGCAGCCGTTCCGGGAGGAACCATCGCGAGCCGCGCGAGGCACTCGAATGGCTCGACGTGGCCATCCAGAGCCGTCTCCTGGCGGAAGGGACGGATGCGTTCCGGCTGGCGGATTCGTCCCGGCTGTGGGTTGAGCGGTTTGGTTCGGCAGGAATGATTTCGCACCAGTTCGCACTGCCCGAGGGATTGATCGAGGAGACGCGGAAGCGGCTGGGCAGCGGCCCGCTGTTTGTCCGACAGCTCGTTCACGGCCCCGGATCGGCAAACCGGCCTGTGCGCGTTGGGGGGAGCGGGACAGAAACCACCTTTTCTGCTCACGAAGCGGGATTGACCTTCGAGGTGGATTTTTCCTCCGGCTATTCCTGCGGACTCTTTTTGGATCAACGCGCCAACCGCGCCCGCTTGAAGGCGCTCGCTCCCCGGCGCGTCCTCAATTGCTTCGCTTACACCTGCTCGTTCTCGGTCGTCGCGGCCGCAGCCGGCGCGGACACCACCAGCGTGGACCTGGCACGGGCCGCCCTCAGCCGGGGAAAACGAAATTTCGAGCGGAACGGCCTCCCGACACAGGGACATCGCTTTCTCGAAGATGATGCGCGGGATGCCCTGCCCCGCCTCGCGCGCCGGGGGGAAAAATTTGATGCGATCATCCTCGACCCGCCAACCTTCGCGCGCGGACGCGGCGGACGCATCTTCCGGGTCGAAGACCACATCGAGAATCTGCTGCGCATGGCTCTCGAATGTGCAACCGAGGATGCCCACATTCTGATTTCCACGAACTGCCCACGCCTGGATGCTCCCCGCCTCCTGCGCCGGATACATGCCGCCGCAGACAAGCCACTGTGCGCGACACCACAGCCGCCCCCGGAGGACTTTCCGGCGGGCCGCGCCGCCTCAACCGTTTGGATCAGCCATTGCGATAATTCAGCACATCCACAACATCCCCCGAGGAAAAAGCCGTCACTTGATCATCCACGCGCTCCGCTCCCCACTGATGCTCAAACAAATCCGCTTCCTGCGTGGCCTTCCAGCGGATTTCCAGGCGGTACGGCGCCTCCCAACTGAGCGGTGCCACCGGCTTTTCACGATGCGCAACCACCGCCTGCCGTATCCCCTCCCGGATTTTTTCCCGCGCAGCCTGCGCCGAAAGCGTGATCTCAACGTTTGACGAAATCCCCTTCTTCACAGCCACCACAGAAATCCCGGGAACATCCACCTGCGCCTCCGCACAAGCCGCCTCATCCCCACTCAGAAAAATCACCGGAACACCCCGGGCACCCGCCATGAGCGCAACAAACGCGGTCTCGCCAATAAGCCTCCCGTTCAATTTCATCCAATCCACATTGCGACTGTCCATCGTATGGTTCTGATTCCCATGCCGAACCCCGGATCGCGCGTGCTGCCCCACCATCACCACCGCGTCATAATCCCACATCGGTTCGTACATCTGCCGTCGTGTGATCGGACGCCCGTGCAACAAGAGCGCCTTCGGATGTAGCGTCTCAAACTGGATCGCCCCAGGACCATGACCATCCACCACCAACACCTCCTCAATCCCTTCCGCCAAAAGACCCTCCACCGCTGCATTCACCTCCCCTGTCAACAAACCCTTCGATTGCTCATAGTACTTTCCATCCGCATAAGAATAATCCGCATGCGAAACCACCCCGGCAACTCCCTCAATATCTGTTAAAATATAAACCTTCACAGATATTCATTCTGAGTTTGAACGATTAAAGATGCAAGCGGAAAACCTCACCAGACCGGGTGTGCCCGAATCCTGACGATTGCCCCTGCGGGGCCGATCGTCACCTGATCGAGGCCCGCCCGTGAACGGGCCACCACTGGTCTGATAATAATTGTCTGTACTCTTTGCGTTGTCGGGAACAGTAATTGAGCCGGGTTGCCCCAACTGATTGACGGGGTCACAAAGGTGAACGACACGGTAGTTTGCTTCCAGCCGGAAAAAGAGGATTCACGGCTGGGGAAAGAGGCTTTGTCCTGTTCCCGCAATAGGTCGATCACGGATATGACGCTACCGGATGAGCGGATTATTTCGAGCTTTTTTCGCGGACTTCAATCAGGTTGTCGCCGGATTCGATTCGGCTGATGACATCGGGCCAGAGCGGCAACAGCCATGCCAGCAAAGCGCGGTTGGAGGTGTTGCCGATGCGAAGCCAGACGATCACCGGAGCAGAGCGGCTGGTGAGCAACCGCTCGGCAAAGTCCTGATCCTTGGTGATGATTGCGACGTGATTGGCCAGCGCGTAATCCCAGATGTCGGAGTCTTCGGCTTCCCGCAAACCGAGTTCCCGGACAGCTTGCACGTCGTGCCCGACTTCGCGCAATGCGCGGGCCAGATCCGGAGGAAGCTGGGCATCGACAACGAACTTCACGCGGGCTGTAGAATGCTGTGATTGGCCTGGGCCGAAGCGTATTGGAGACAGGCCCGGATGTCCTCGGCCTCAAGATCGGGATAGTCCTCGAGGATTTCCTTTTCGGGAACCCCGGCGGCAAGGAGGTCCAGCACGTCCACGACACGGATGCGCATCCCCCGGATGCAGGGGCGTCCACCGCATTGTTTCGGGTTGAACGTGATTCGATCCATGTAGCTCATACTTCCAATGTAAACGCCAAGGCTACGGCTGGCGAGCAGATTCCCTGGGATGGTGCTTCCTGTGGGCTTCCTTCAACTCGGTGATGGTGAGATGGAGGTAAGCTCCGTTCTTGCAAGCGAGCGGTGGCCGAGCATTTCCTGAACGTGGTGTTCTACCGGATGTGCTTTGAGGAATGGCGTGTTATGAGTTTGGTGGGAATCTTGATTTCTGGGGGACATTTTTGACCGGCGATGGCCTTGAGCATGGTGGCCATGCCCTTCTGGGCCATGATGTCCACAGAGTATTCTGCGGCGGTGAGAGGTACGGCGCCGACAGCACCTCTGCCATCTCCGTTAAAGCAGGCGATCGAAATGTCCTCGGGGCAGCGGCGGTGTTGGGACGTCAGCGCGGCGAGCAATTTCCAAGCGAGGGTGGAATGAAAAGTGACCACGGCGGTCGCTGCGGATCTGCTCCCCAGATAATCCTCGATAAAGCGATCTGCGAGGTCGCTGACGGATTGGGAGGATAAGCCGTGTTCCTCCACATCTTGCCGGGACAGCAGGAGGTCGGGATTTGTCGGAAACATGGTGATTTCCGAGCCGGGCGAGTGCCGGTTGGCCCCTTCTTGCAAGCCGTCCAGGATCTGCTGGACGCCCATTGGCAGCACCTCGACGGCCTCGCGGTTGCCGATGGATTCGAGGTAATCAATCTTTCGGTGACCAAGCTCCGCCAGGTGCTGACCCAATTGAGTCGCACCACCAAATCGGTCCACGACAATGGAAGCACTAAACTCCGGGATGGCCTGTCGCATGAGTCCCACGATGGGGATGCGCTGACGCCGCAGGGATTCCAGGATGGGCACTTGTCGGTAGTCTGACCGGGAGCCTGACAAAAAAATCCCCTCGGCGCGGGATTCCCCGAGCGACTGCAGGGCGCGATCCTCCTCGCGCACCGACCAGCGATGAAAATAAATCTCCAACTGAAAATTAAATTTGGATGCTTCGACACTCAGCGCATCCAGAAGGGTCGCCACGTGGCTGTCTCCGCAGTACGGCATGAGCACGCCCAGCGTGAAGCTGCGCCCGCGTTTTAATCTCTGCGCCATGCGATTGGGAACATAGCCAAGCTGCGCGGCCGCCTGCCTGACCCGCTCGCGCATCCGTGCGGACGGAAGCGGGCTGTTATTGAGCACCATCGAAGCCGAGGCAGCTGTACATCCGGCCAGCCGTGCGACATCTGCCAAATTGGGCGATTTTGTAAGCTTCACGGCTTTTCAACACTAGAGTCCCAATCCCGGTTGTCGAGAGGCAAATCAGGAAAACCAGGAAAATCCCGCCATCAGGCGCAACAGGAAAGTTGCCGAAGCACTTGTGCGGAAATCAGGCAGCCGGAGAGGAGTCTGGTCCCGCTTCGGTGCGCCATTCACGCCTTCGCAGCCAGTAGAAAATCACCGGAGTGACGATGAGGACGTGGAGGAGGCTGGAGATCATGCCACCGATGACCGGAGTGGCGATGGGTTTCATGACTTCCGCGCCGGTGCTGGTGCTCCACATGATTGGCAGCAGGCTGGCAATGACTGTCGAGACGGTCATGACCTTGGGGCGCAGGCGCAGGAAGGCACCTTCCTTGACGGCCTCCAGGAGGTCGGTCTGCGAGAAATTCTCCCCACGAAGCGCGCGTTTGCGTTCGAGCGCCTCTTCGAGATAGGTGACCATGACCACGCCGGTCTGGATGGCCGTGCCAAACAACGCAATATAGCCCACCCAAACCGCCACACTAAAATTGTAGCCAAGAATCCATTGCAAAAAAATCCCGCCGGTCAGCGCAAAGGGTACGGCGAGGAGGACATGCGCGGCCTCGGCCAGGGAATGAAAAGTGACAAACAGCAGGAGGAAGATAATCACCAGCACACCGGGAATGATGAGGGAGAGCGTTCGCGCCGCGCGAAGCTGGTGTTCATATTCCCCGCTGAACTCCAGGGTGACACCCGGCGGGAGGGTCAGGGCGGACGCGAGCCTTTCGCGGATCTCCTCAACGAACCCCCCCAGGTCGCGACCGGTGACATTGGTTTGCACAAACAGCCGCAGGCGACCGTTTTCGCTCGCGATTTCTCCGGGACCAATGGCGCGTCGGATGGTCGCCAACTGACGGAGGGGGATGGTCGCACCCGAAGGCGCGCGGACGGGAATATCGCCGAGGCGTTCGAGGTCGTCGCGCTCCCCGCTCTCGAGCCGCAGTTGAATCGGGATGCGCTCGCGTCCCTCGATGGTCGTGCCGACATTCAGACCGCCCAGACCGGTCTCCACCACATCGAGAATGTCCTTCATGGTGAATCCAAACTGGGCGATACGAAAGCGGTCGGGAATGATTTCGAGGTAGGGTTTTGCCTGAACACGCGAGGGCGCGACCCCGGTGGCACCAGGCACCTCGCGCACGATTTTTTCCACATCGAAGGCGGTTTTTTGGAGGGTGGAGAGATTGTCGCCAAGGATTTTAACTCCCACCTGGGCCCGGATGCCGGTGCTGAGCATGAGGATGCGGTTTTCGATGGGCTGCAAAAATCCGGGCACATATCCGGGGACGGCCGAGAGTTTCTGTGTCAGCTCGGCAATGAGCGCCTCGCGGGTCAATCCCGGACGCCATTCGGATTTGGGGCGCAGGAGGATTGTGGTCTCGATCATCTCGACGGGCGCCGGATCGGTGGCTGTTTCCGCCCGCCCCAGTTTCCCGGCGGAGGAAACCACCTCCGGCACGGCGGCCATGACGCGATCCTGCCAGGCCATGATGCGCTTGACTTCGGTCAGCGACGTGCTGGGCAGGAGCACCGGCATGAAGAGCAGACTGCCCTCATCCAGCGGCGGCATGAACTCGCTGCCCATTCCGGCAGGCAGCGCACCTGCCAACGCGGGAGACAGGCGCCCCACCGCGCGGCGCAGCGAATCCGGAATCCCCCAGGCCAGAGCCAGCGCAATGACCAACAACACCCCCGCAAGCGCCAGTGTGGATCGCCGCCAACGCAGTGCCCAATCCAACGCGGGGCCGTAGAGAGCCAGCAATGGACGCATGATCCAATTTTTGCCCTCGGGGTGAAAAGGCCCGCGAACCAACAATGCGCAAAGGACGGGAACAACGGTCACCGCCAGCAACGTCGCGCCAATCATGGCGAAGGTTTTGGTGAAGGCGAGCGGGTGGAAGAGCTTGCCCTCCTGACCCTCGAGGGCAAAGACCGGCAGAAACGCAAGGATGATGATGGCCATCGC
>JAJTZA010000122.1 GCA_021463905.1 Terrimicrobiaceae bacterium
CCATCTCACCCACCTTTCATCACGCCCATTTTTCATATACAGGACATTTTTCCCTGATAAACTGAATACATGATGAAGGCATCTACTCGAACTGAGAGAGGGCGGATTTTCGTTCCGGCGGGGTTTTGTAAATCCATGGGGTTGCGTGCGGGTCTGGCCATCTTAACTCCGGATTGCTTATCCGCCCCGTGACTGTCAACGAACTCTCTCCCTTGGCTTCCACCTCTCCGCCTGCTCAACCCCAGCGACCGGCAGACAGGAGGATGGGCATGAAGCATTTTCTGGTGCACCGCATCGAGGCGGACATTTTGGTGGCGGGAGGTGGGATGGCCGGCGTGTGCTGTGCGCTGGCGGCGGCGCGGCAGGGAGCGCGTGTGGTTCTTTGTCAGGATCGTCCGGTTTTGGGTGGTAATGCCAGCAGCGAGGTTCGCATGCACATCGTGGGGGCCAACACGAATCGTCCTTGTGCGGACCTGATCAATGAGCCTCGGGAGAGTGGCCTGATCGAAGAGATTCGGTTGGAGAACGCGGTGCGCAATCCCCAGCGATCCGCTTCGATGTTTGACGAAATCCTTCGCGAGAAATGCCGTGCGGAAAAAAATCTCACTCTCTTGCTCAATACCACAGTTCTGGATGCGGAGGTTGAGGGAAGGAACATCCGGCGGGTGACGGCCGCGCGGGCCTCTACGGAGGACATCTTCGAGGTTGCCGCATCCATTTTTGTGGACAGCACGGGGGATGGCGGGTTGGGTGCTGCGGTGGGAGCGGTCTACACGCAGGGGCGTGAGGCCTCGTCGCAGTTTGGGGAGAAGCTGGCTCCCTGCGAAGCGGACGCCAAAACGCTGGGTTCCACGCTGCTTTTTGCCGCCCGCAAGTTTGACCGTCCCATGCCCTTCACGCCGCCGCCCTGGGCGCGCAGGATCACAGCCGAGGACATGAAGTTGCGCGATTGGGCAGCACCCGGCAGGGAACTCACTTACGAATACGGCTTCTGGTGGTTGGAATGGGGCGGTCACCTCGATACGATCAAGGAGAACGAGGCGATCCGCGACGAGCTTCTGGCCATTCTCTTTGGGGTCTGGGACTATGTAAAAAATGGGGGGGATTTTCAGGCGGAGAATTGGGCACTGGACTGGTTTGGAGTGATTCCCGGCAAACGGGAAAGTCGTCGGTTTCATGGCCTCCACACGCTCACCGAAGCGGACGTGCTCGAGTCGCGCCCGCAAGAGGATGCGATTGCTTACGGAGGGTGGCCGATTGATCTGCACCCGGTGCACGGCTTTGATCAGCGCGACGAGCCTCCCTGCGTCTGGACGCCCGTGCCCCTGCTCTACGACATTCCCCTGCGCAGCTGCATCTCCGCTGGCTTCGACAATCTGATGTTTGTTGGTCGAAACATTTCCGCGACCCATGTGGCCTTTGCCTCCACGCGGGTGATGGCCACCTGCTCGGCGATGGGGGAAGGAGTCGGCGTGGCGGCGGCGCATGCCATCCGAACGCAGCGCGCTCCCTCCACCCTCCCCGACGACGCCGTGGCCATGACTGCCATTCAGGAAGCCATTCTGCGCGAGGATGGATTTCTGATCGGGAAAAAACTCCGCGATGAAGAAAACCTGCTCCATGCGGCCCAACTCTCCGCCTCGGGCGAGCACCCCGAGGGGGCGCCACAAAATGTTTTGTCGGGGGTCAACCGCGCACTCTCTCCCGACGGCGGGGTTGCCGCCACCCGCCAGGAACCCGGAACCCACCGCTGGATCAGTGCAGGCGAATGGCCCGCTTGGATTCTCGCCGAGTGGCCGCAGCCCGTATGTCTTCAGCATCTCGAAGTGGTATTCGACTCGGCTCTCCATCGTTACCTGACCCTCACCCACTCCGACGACACCTTCAGCAAAATGATCTGGGGGCCGCAACCGGAAATGATCCGGGACTTCGATGTCGAGGCCCGCGATGAAATGGGCTGGCACACCCTTGCGGAAGTGCGCGACAATACCAGACGCCGCTGGCACCTGACGACAAACGCCCCTCTGTCCTGCCAGGCCCTCCGCCTCACCATGCGCCGTTCGTGGGGAGCTGACAACGCGCGCATCGTGCGTCTGGCCGCTTACACGCAAAGCTCTCGCTGAATCCCCCCTCCCCTCGCAGAGTATGAAATCGCCCACGACTCAGAGCACTCCGACAGGGAAGCGCGGATTGTTTCAGGGGGAGGCCGGACGCAATTACGCGTTTGTTTTTCTTTTGATTTCCACGCTGTTTTTGTTGTGGGGGTTTTGTAATGGGATGATTGACGTGATGGACAAGCACTTTCAGGATCGGTTGCATTTGTCGCGAGCGCAGTCGGCCTGGGTGCAGTTCGCGCATTATCTCGGCTATTTTTTGATTGCCCTGCCTGCCGGTTGGATTTCGCGGCGGCTGGGATACAAAAAAGGCATTTTAGCCGGTCTGGGAATTGTGGCACTCGGCGGTTTTTGGTTTGTCCCGGCCACGTTCATAGACACGTTTTGGGCGTTCTTGCTGGGAGTGTGCCTGCTGGCCATGGGACTGACTTTTCTCGAGACCATCGCCAACCCTTACACCACGGTGCTTGGGCCACCCGAGACTGCAGCCACCCGGATCAACCTTGCCCAATCCGCCAACGGGGTAGGCTGGATTCTGGGACCGATTGTGGGCGGCATGTTCTTTTATGGCTCGACCGATGTAGCGGACAACCACGCCCGTCTTTACATTCCGTATTTGTTGGTTGCGTTGGTGGTGACCCTGCTGGTGGTGGTTTTCGCCCTTGCGAGGATCCCCGATTTGCAGACGGATGACGCCTACCATGAGGAGGAGGAGGATGCGACAGGGAGCTGGCTTTCGATTTGGAAGCACCGGCATTTTCGCATGGCCGTTCCCAGCCAATTCCTCTATGTGGCAGCTCAGGCGGGCATCTTCAGCTTTTTTATCAACTACATGGTGGCTGACACCCCTCCCCTGCCCGGCGGGGAAATGGCACATTGGGTACTCGGCGGCAACTCAGGAATCACCCGCCAGCCGGAAAACGGCCTTGCCTTCATCAGCGAGGCGGGCGCAACCAAATTGCTCAGCTACGGGTTCATGCTCTTCCTTCTGGGGAGACTGGTCGGCGCGTATTTGATGAAAAAATTCTCCGCCCACCAGGTGCTCGGGGTTTTTGCCTTGGCCAATATCGGCTTGATGGCCCTCATCGTCTCTCAGGCGGGCTGGCTCTCGGTGGCGGCGCTCTTTGCGAGTTTTTTCTTCATGTCGGTGATGTTTCCCACGATTTTCGCCCTGGGCATCCACGGCCTGGGAAAGAAAGCGAAACTGGCCTCCTCGTTCCTCGTCATGGCAATCATGGGCGGAGCCATCATGCCCAAGCTGATGGGTTGGGTGAGCGATCACTTTGGTCATGTCCAGGGGTATTATGGGAGAATCGCCGCAAGCGGACAGACCTTCGTCAACCAGAACCTGATGTCTCCGGGATTTTTTGTGCCCCTGTTCTGTTTTGTTTTTATCGCCGTCTATGGATTTTCGTGGCGACACCTGAGCGGAAACCCTGTGGATGAAAACCCCTGAGAAAGGATTCCCGAAGCCCAAGTGTTTGCAAAGTTTTCCGTGTGCAAGGCAGCGCAGGGATTCGCCTGGGAACACGCGCCAGGGAAACACATGAACCGCCGGAAAATTTTGGCCGGGGTTCGTCTGCTGACGGGTCTTTCCGCGCTGACCCTGCAAGGACGCACCCAGCGGATGGCCGAATGGGGATTTGTCGCGTCCTGGCTCTATCCAATTTTGCGCAGGAACAGCCCGATGCACGGCCCGGTGCTGACTTCTTTTCCCACCCAGGCCCGCGAGGTGTGGCTGACCATAGACGATGGCCCGGATGCGGCCACCACGCCGGGGTTTCTCGAATTGCTCGATGCGCGCCGTGCACACGCCTCGTTTTTTGCGATTGGCCGGGACGTGTTGCGTCATCCGGAGATTTCGCGCGAGATTGTTGCGGGCGGCCACACGCTCGAGAACCACACCTTTTCGCATCCGGCGGGCACATGGTGGGCACTGCCCTCCGCCCTGGTGTACGGGGAAATGCGCCGGGCCTCGGAGGCGATTTCCACGACGGTTGGAGTGGCTCCGCGCTGGTTTCGAAATCCGGTGGGGATGTGCCCGTGGGGCGTCCACCCGGCAGCCGCATCCCTCGGCTTGCGCGTGGCAGGCTGGTCGGCGGCGGGAGGAGACGGCTGCCGCCGCGCACCCTGGCAATCCCTCGAACGCATTCTTCCCGACCTCCGACCCGGAGCGATTGTCGTCATTCATGCGGGCAACCGTCCGCGCCACCGGCGGCTCCTGCTGATGCAGCTGCTTGACGAAATTGAGAGGCGGGAGCTACGCTGCGTCCTCCCGGAGATTGGAATGTGAAGTGCCTGTTGCCTGCCCTGCTGATCCTTGCGATTTCTGCGCTCGCCGCGCAAGACCGCGCCCAACCGCCGCTTCCCACCGTCCTCCTGCGCATCGGCAGCCAGACCCTCAAGGCGGAGGTGGCTGAAGACGATACGACCCGCGCAACCGGGCTCATGTTTCGCGAGGGCCTGGAGGAAAACGCCGGAATGTTGTTTGTCATGCCCGCGACAGCACCCGCCGGATTCTGGATGCGCAACACGAAAATCCCGCTCTCGATCGCCTATATCAGTCCAGCGGGGGTGATTTTAGAAATCCACAGCCTCGAACCATTCAATGAAACACCGGTGCACAGCCGGTTTCCCAATATCGCCTACGCTCTGGAAGTACGACGCGGCTGGTTTTCTGATCATGGGATTTTTCCAGGTGCCCGCATCGAGGGGATCCCGCCCGCCGTCACAGCGCGATAACCCCCCATAAAAAACGCTGTGCGGCGGGTCGGGAAATTGTTCTCTCAGCTCTCTCTCATAGCCGCGAAACCAACAGCTCACGCTGAAAAATAATTTCCTTGGGAAGGTTGGCATAAAGCTTAAAAAACAACTCGTCCTGCATGATGAGCTCCTTTTGCCAGTCCGTGCGGTCAATCATCTGCAGCTTCTCCCACACTTCCGGAGTGATCTCCTCCTCCAACCCGCTCAGGTCCACATCTCCGAAGGAAGGCACCCAGCCGACCGCAGTCTCCACCGCGTGCGCACCATACCGGCTCCGCTCGACTATCCACTTGAGCACCCGCATGTTTTCCCCAAAACCCGGCCAGAGCCAGCGACCCTCGGCGTCCTTGCGAAACCAGTTCACGTGGAAAATCCGTGGAAGAATTTTCACGCGGCGGCGCATGTCGAGCCAATGATGGAAGTAATCGCCCATGTTGTAGCCGCAGAAGGGCAGCATCGCCATCGGATCGCGACGAACCTGACCGGCACCACCCACCGCCGCCGCCGTCATTTCGGAACCAACGGTTGCCCCGGTGTAAACACCATGCACCCAGTTGAAGGATTGAAAAACCAGCGGCATCGTGGTGGCGCGCCGTCCACCAAAAACAATCGCGTCAATCGGCACGCCCTTGGGGTCATCCGCTTCGGGAGCAAGGGCGGGATTATTGGTCATGGGTGCGGTGAAGCGGCTGTTGGGATGCGCGGCTTTTTTCCCGCTCTTCGGATCGTAGGGCTTGCCATTCCAGTCAATCAGACCCTCCGGCGCGGGCGTCCCGATGTCCTCCCACCAAATATCACCATCCGGCGTGAGTGCCACATTGGTAAAAATGGTGTCCTTCGAGCAACAGGCCATCGCATTGGGATTCGATTTCGCGTTGGTACCAGGCGCGACACCAAAATATCCCGCCTCGGGATTGATCGCATAAAGGCGTCCATCCTCACCCGGCTTGATCCACGCAATATCATCTCCAATGGTCGTCACCTTCCATCCCTTCAGCTCCTTCGGCGGAATGAGCATCGCAAAATTGGTTTTCCCGCAGGCACTGGGAAACGCGGCCGCCACATAGGTCTTGCGACCATCCGGCGACTCAACACACAGGATGAGCATGTGCTCGGCCATCCAGCCCTCCTCGCGCGCCATGCACGAGGCAATCCGCAACGCAAAACACTTCTTGCCAAGCAGCGCGTTTCCCCCATAGCCGCTTCCAAATGACCAAATTTCGCGGGTTTCCGGAAAGTGGACGATGTACTTGTGTTCCTTGTTGCACGGCCATGCGACGTCCTTCTGCCCCGCCTCCAGCGGCGCCCCCACCGAATGCAGACACGGAATAAATTTCCCATCCCCCAACACATCCAAAACCGCCTGACCCATCCGGGTCATGATCCGCATGTTCACCACCACATACGGAGAATCCGTGATCTCAACACCAATATGCGAAATCGGCGAACCCAACGGCCCCATGCTGAACGGGATCACATACATCGTCCGCCCTCTCATGCACCCCTTGAACAACCCCTGGAGCGTCCCACGCATCTCGTCCGGAGCCACCCAGTTGTTCGTCGGCCCCGCATCCTGCTGACGCCTGCTGCAAATAAACGTCCGGTCTTCCACCCGCGCCACATCCTCCGGATCCGACCAGCACAGATAGCTGTTCGGACGCTTGGCCTCGTTCAACTTGCGAAATGTTCCCTGCGCCACCATCAGCGCACACAGACGATCATATTCCTCCTGACTCCCATCACACCACTCAACGGCCTCCGGCTCGCATAAAACCCGCACCTCCTCAACCCAGCGAATCAGCTTCTCGTTGCTCGTTTTTGAACCGGTGGACTTTGTTTTCATAATCGTCAGATATAAGAAAAACTTATATTTTACAAATTGGCAAGAGTTTTTTTAAATTATTTTTCAGTGCCTTTTATTTCGATCACCGGAACCCACCAAAACCTTCTGGCGAAACGACACACTTTTTTTTGTGTCACTTTCTCCTTGTTTCCCCGCCTGCGTTCCTCCATATTGAAAAACTCTCACTGACCCTATCGTCCAGTGGCCTAGGACACCGCCCTTTCACGGCGGTAACACGGGTTCGAATCCCGTTAGGGTCGCCATTTTCATTTGTGGCGATTTCA
>JAJTZA010000123.1 GCA_021463905.1 Terrimicrobiaceae bacterium
ACACGCCCCCACACAAACTCGTCGAGCATCACATCCCCGACCACCAACACCCGCCGGGATCGGGCACTCTCAAGAAGTTGTTGAATTCGCGCAGGATTCATCGTATAGCCTGCCATCAGTTGTATGCGGGAAAATGCCCCGCGCGAAGTCTAAAATCCTATGATCCCACGCCTGCTTCTGTTCGCTCCGGCTCTTGTCGCTGCTTCAGCTCTTGCTGCAGATACGACGGTGACCCCGCCGGAGGCCGTTGATCTGTCCAAATTTCCCGCCGCCTCGGTCGAGGAGGTTGTCGTCCCTGTTCCCAGCGAGATTTTTATTGTCCTCGACAAGTTGGGTTCGCCCAACTGGAAAAACGAGCTTCCTGAAAATGAGGGACAAAGCACGGGCAACCGGGCCCAGGTCGCGCTGCTGCTGGGCGCAGTCATCGCCGACGGCTTCATCGCCGTGCAGGCCCAGGATTCTGAACGCGTGAAGGACATCGGCCAGCACGTCCTCACACTGGCCGACGCCATCAATGTCCGCAAAGCCGTCCTGGCCCGCAGCAAGAGCATCACCGAAAAAGCCGATGCAAAAAAATGGCCGGAAGTCCGCCGGGAGTTCGATGGGGCGCTCCAGGATGTCCGGGGGGCGATGGAGGAGCTGGGCGACCGCGATCTGGCCCAGTTGGTCAGCGTGGGCGGCTGGGTTCGCGGCACGCAGGCCCTCACCTCGGTGGTCTCCAAAAATTACAGCGCCGATGGAGCGGAACTCCTCAACCAACCTCACATCCTCGATCACTTCATCCGCCAAATGGATGACCTCGAAAACCCCCGCTTGAAAAAGGAGCCGCTGGTGGCCCGCGTTCGCAAATTGCTGGCCAGCTTGCGGCCTCTCATCGCCCGTGCCAGCGCCGCTGCGCCCAATCAGGATACCGTCAAAAAAATTAACCGGCTGACCGGGGACACCGTCTCGGCGATCACCACGGGCGAAGGATGATGAAAACACAATCCTCGCGCCGCCGGCTGTCGGGATCGGGCTTCTGCGCTCTGGCTCTGGTGCTGGGTTTTCTGGCCCTTGCGCCCTCGCATGCGACGGTGGATGATGCACTCTCTTTTGCCTACGAGGCGGCGGCCCCCTACGTGAAGCAGGGCTTTACCGTCCGCGAGGATGCCTGGGGTGGCGACCTCGGCGTGAAGGACCAAAAAGCCGTGACCGCCCAGCTCTTCCGAGGAAATGAATACTGGTTTTGGACCGGAACCGACGTGCGCAACGCGGTCGTCTCAGTGAGTATCTACGACTCAACCGGAAAACTCGTCCAATCCGAGGCCTGGCAACGCGGACGCTTTTCCGGAGCCCGCGTCACCCCGCAGCGCTCAGGCACCTATTACGCAATTGTCACGATTCACAAATCCCCTGCCGAGCGCACCCACTGGGCGCTCGTGTACGGGTACCGATAAGAGGGGCCCCGGAGAAGCCCCGCCTCCCACTCATGGCCACGCGCACCCTCGAATTTGAAAGTGCCCGCGTCCTCCATGCCCTCTACGACAATAACGACCAACTCCTCCGCGAACTCGAATCGCGGCTGAACATCAAAACGACCGCCCGCGATGGCTGGCTCAAGGTCGAGGGAAACACCGCCGCGCTGGACAAGGCCGCCCGGGTGTTTGACCAGCTTGCCGACGCCCGCCGCCGCGGGATTGTCATTCGCCCCCATGAGTTTCGATACGTACTGGACGCAGTGGCGGATGACCGTACTGCCGATCTGAACCGACTGGCCGACCAGCGCATCCAATGCTCGCCACGCAAACCGGCCATCGTCCCCAAGACCGAGGGCCAGGACGCTTACCTGCGGGCTATTCGCGGGCATGACATCACCTTTGGGGTCGGTCCGGCCGGAACAGGGAAAACCTATCTGGCTGTCGCCATGGCCGTCGCGGCGCTGAAATCCGAAAAAATCTCGCGTCTCATTTTGACCCGTCCGGCCGTGGAAGCCGGAGAAGCCCTCGGCTTCCTGCCCGGTGACCTCCAGGAAAAAATCCTCCCCTACCTGCGCCCCCTCTACGATGCCCTCTACGACATGCTCGAAGTCGAGGAAGTACAAAAATTCATGGATCGGGGCGTCATCGAAATCGCACCCCTCGCCTATATGCGCGGACGCACCCTGGCGCACTCCTTCGTCATTCTCGATGAGGCACAAAATACCACCACCGAACAGATGTTCATGTTTCTCACCCGCCTCGGCGAAAACTCCAAATGCGTCGTCACCGGCGATCACACACAAATTGACCTCCCCCGCAACAAACGCAGCGGACTGATCGAAGCCATCGAAGCACTCCGCCCGGTTCCAGGCATCGCCTTCCAAATCTTTGATGAGCGCGATGTCGTCCGCCATCCCCTCGTCCAGAAAATCATCGCCGCTTACCGCGACCACCGCGGCCTGCAGGACTCGAGGATCTGAATAAGCCATGAAAAGGCCGGATGATCCGAATGTTGTCCTTCCGCGTCATGCGATGCGGATGCTGGAACGCTGGGCGGAGCTGATGGAGCCGCATTACGGTGCCTCCGGCAGCATGGACCTGGACCTCGAAATGTATCCGAAGGCCGACGGCCCCTCCCACTTCAACCAATTTGCCCATTATCTTTTGCTTCTGCTTTCGGAGGGGGGGATCGCCAGCACGGCTTCCCTGCGCAAGAAGGCGCATTGGAGACGCCTCGCGCTCCGGAACATTCACTACCTCCTCGACATTGCGGGAAGTGATTTTCGTGTTCCCTGTTTTTCCCGGGGAAAATCCTGGGGCCGCATTCATGGAGACTGGATGTTGTTCTTCCTGCACCGCTCGCAGGCCCTCATCAACAGGGGCGGGCTGGCAACAAAGGCCTTCCGCTCCCGCCTGGAGGAAATGCTGCGGGAGGGCGTGAGAGCCTCCTTTGAGGAGTTTCGTGCCCAGCATGACCCGGAGATGCGCGCGGCCAGCGGACGGTTCCCGGGCAACCACGCAGCATGGTTCGCAACCCTGTTTTACGAGGTGGGGAAGGCCCGTGGTGAGCAGAACTTTGTGCGATTTGCCCGCGCATTTTTTCAGAAGCTGGTTTTGCCGTCACAGGGGGAGGATGGATTCTGGCCCGAGGGAGGCGGCATCGTGGCGGTCTATGGGATGGTGACCGCACAGGCGGTGTCCCTTTATGCGGAGGCTTCCGGAGACAAGGCCGCCGTCGCGGCCGTTGGACGATTTTTCCAAGCCTATCGGCGGCTGACCTTTCCGGACCTCAGCGTCTCCTGCGTGGCGGATTGCCGGATGGTCTATCGGAGGTCTCCCTGCCTGCTCCTGCCGGGACTCTTCCCCGCTTTTGAGGGAGGAGCCGCCTTTTGCATCGAAAGCATCCGGGCCTGCGAGCAATGGTACCAGCGGGAACCGCTCCAGGATAATGATGCCCAGATGGCGGCCTTCTTCTCGGTTTTTGCCGCCTCGCTCGCCCACGGGAAAGCCCTGCCGGTTCGTCGTCCACCGCCGATCGTCTGGAAAGAAGTCGCCACCCTCGAACGCCCTGGCTGGAAGGGATTTCTCTCGGCGCAGTTGAACGAGGGCATGAGCAGCCGATGGACTCTGGATGCTCAGAATTTCCTGGATCTTTGGTGCGCCGACTCCGGCTTGATTGTCGGTGGTGGAAACAGCAAATACGGCCCCCTGCTCTCCACCTTCCGAAAACCGGGCGGCAGCCGCGCGTTCATTCCCACCACAGCCCGTATCCTGGAATCCTCTGGGGAACACGCCGTCGCGGAGTATGCCTTTGGGAAGGACGGTGCCCGGGTGAGCCTTCACCTGGACGAACATGGCGCGGAAATTTCCATGCAGGGCCGGAAGAATTCCTGTTCGCTGGAGGCGGCTGTGATCCTTGTGGTCTCCAAAGGCGATGTCCTGAACCTGGCGGATGGTCGCTCCTTCCGAATTGACCCCGAGGAACTCCTGGAACTGGATTTCAGTGCCACCTGCCACGAAATGAATCTCCGGGGCGTAAAGGTGGTGGTTCCTGAAAATGCCCGCCTGACCTATCCCGTCCACGTCTGGAACCCCTATTCGCAAACCTCACTCGGCGGCGCGGTGCGGGCCAGACTCGCCTGGCCACTCTCCGCCCAAATGACAACCCTGCGGTTTTGCCGCTGACTCCGAGTTCCCCCTTCTCAATCCATTGGGCTATAAATCGAAAAAATAAATATCGCGACCTTTCAGGCCGCTGAGGATCGCTGGATCCTACCCAGCCCGTTGGTCTGGGCTATGGGATGACCGCGCCTTCAGTGCTTTTCCGGGTGGGTGCTTCGTGCCACTCTGCTTTGGCACACGCTTGGGAACCGCCATTCCTGCCTCACCCACTTTTAATCACACCCTGAGGGAATGGGGGACGCGCAGCAGGATTGACTTGATGGCGGAGAGGAAGAAATATGCCCGCTTTCATTCCATGACAGCATCCGTGCCACCTTCCCGCAATTCCACGCGCCGAGTTTTGTTGGCGAGTCTGGCGGGAACGACCATCGAATTTTTTGATTTTTACATCTACGGCATGGCGGCGGTGCTGGTGTTTCCGACGCAATTTTTTCCCAAGTCCGATCCGGCGGCGGCGGTTCTCGAATCGCTTGCGACATTTTCCATCGCGTTTTTTGCGCGTCCGGTGGGCGCGGTGTTGTTTGGTCATTTTGGGGATCGCATTGGGAGGAAGGCGACGCTCGTGGCCTCGCTGATGACGATGGGCGTCTCGACCGTCGCGATTGGGTTGCTGCCCGGTTATGCGACGATGGGCGCCTGGGCACCTGCGCTTCTTGCGCTCTTCCGGTTTGGTCAGGGCCTCGGGCTCGGTGGGGAGTGGGGGGGTGCCGTGCTCCTGGCGACGGAAAACGCGAAGCCGCACCAGCGGGCCTGGTTTGGCATGTTTCCCCAGTTGGGGGCGCCGGTGGGATTCATCCTCTCGGGAGGCACATTTTTGTTGATGTCGAAAATGTTCACCAACGAGCAATTTCTCGCCTTTGCATGGCGGGTTCCGTTCATCATTAGCAGCGTGTTGATTATGGTGGGCTTGTACGTGCGCCTGAAAATCAGCGAGACGCCGGAGTTTCAGCAGGCCATGAAGAAACATCAGCGTGTGGCCATTCCGCTCTGGGTCTTGTTTCGCGGCCACTTCAAGCCGCTGGCCCTGGGGACGCTGGCCTCGATCAGCGTCTTCATCATTTTTTATCTGCTCACGGTTTTTTGTTTGAGCTGGGGCGTCAAGCCGCTGGGGATCAATCGCGAGTTGCTGCTCATTCTGCAAATGGCGGGGGTTCTTTTCTTTGCCCTGTTTATTCCGATATCGGCGGTTTCTGCAGAGCGGTTTGGGCGGCGGGTGACGATGGGCTGCGTGACGGGAGGGATCATCCTTTTTGGTCTGGTTCTGGCGCCGCTGTTTCAGGCGGGTGTCTGGGGTGCTCTGGCTACGTTTTGCATCGGGTATGCGTTGATGGGTGCCAACTATGGGCCGTTGGGAACATTTCTCTCCGAGCTTTTTCCCACGGAAGTCCGCTACACGGGTGCCTCGATGGCCTTCAACATGTCCGGGATTTTGGGCGCGTCGTTGGCACCCTATATCGCGACGAGGCTGGCCACCAGCTTCGGACTGGCGACCGTCGGCTGGTATCTGAGCGCTGCTGCGGCTCTCTCCCTCCTCGCGCTGCTCTTCGTACATGAGACCCGCGAGCGGCCCACGCCTTGAACGGCGACCGGCGGACGACGGCTTCCCCGCATGGGCTGGCCATTTTGTTGGCCCTGCTGGCCTCGGTCGGACCGTTTTCGATTGATGCCTACCTGCCGGCGCTGGACGAGATCGGTCGAGCGCTGCGGGCCGAGCCACTGGCCGTACAGCAGACCCTGACCGCTTACATCCTTCCGTTTGCGATCATGTCCCTTTGGCATGGCGCAATCTCCGACGCGCTGGGACGGCGGTGCGTGGTGCTGTGGGGGGTGGCATTTTTCACGCTGGCCTCGGTCGGATGCGCCTTCGCTCCGACGATCCAGGCTTTGCTTCTCTTTCGCGCGTTGCAGGGTGTGACAGCCGGAGCGAGCGTCGTGGTGGGGCGGGCCATCGTGCGCGACTGCTTTCAAGGCCCGCAGGCCCAGCGGGTGATGTCACAGGTTGCGCTCACCTTTGCTTTGGCACCCGCGCTTGCGCCGGTACTGGGCGGTTGGTTGGGCGTATGGTTTGGGTGGCGTTCGGTTTTCGCGTTTTTGGCGCTTTACGGAATTTTGTGCTGGGTGTGGTGTTTTGTGCGGCTGCCGGAATCCCTTCCCAAAGAGATGCGCCAGCGACTCGACCCCGTCTTTCTCCTGCGCTCGTATGTCCGGGTTTTGACGAATTGCCGGTTCCTGGCTCTCTGCCTGGCCATGACCCTCATCTTTTCGGGATTTTTTATTTACGTGACCTCTGCTCCGGTGTTTTTGGTGAAGCACCTTCATGTTTCCCCCACAGGATTCTTCTGGCTCTTTGGCCCCTCATCCGCCGGAATGATGGTGGGCGCATGGTTATCCGCACGCATGGCGGGCCAGTGGCCCTTGCGGAGAACCCTGGCTGTTGCGTTCTGGATCATGGGTGCTGCCGCAGCCGTTCAGGCTGGATTTCACTTGCTGAACGAACCCTCCCTGCCCTGGAGCATCATCCCCCTCGTCTTTTACGTTTTTGGAATGTCGCTGGCCTTTCCCACCCTGACGATCCTGGCTCTGGATGTTTTTCCGGCACAGCGTGGCATGGCTTCCTCGTGCCAGACCTTTTTGCAGACAACAGGATCCGCTCTCTGCGCCGCCCTGGTGCCTGTCGTTTGGGGGAGCGTTCTGTCGCTGGCCACAACGCAGATGGCCCTTCTCGGCACGGCAGCAGCCCTTCTGCTGGCCTCCTCGCGAAAAAACCTCTGCTAGCTGGCCTCGGATTGATCGAAGCGAAAAAGCCCTTTTGGAAAAATACGGTTGCAAATCCTGTGCGGGCATCGGATTTTATGGAGGAATTCGCAATTTTGATATGGCTGATCCAGCAAACAAATATCCGGACAATGTTCCGGGGAGGTATTACGTAGATGACCAGTGCATTGACTGCGATTTGTGCCGGGAGACAGCACCGAACAATTTCATGCGCAACGACGATGGGGGGCACAGTTTTGTTTTTAAGCAGCCGGAGACTCCGGAGGAAGAGGCCCAGAGTCAGGAGGCGCTCGAGGGCTGTCCTGTGGAGGCCATTGGCAAGGACGGCGAATAGCGCTTGCGCGCAGCCGTGAGCACTGTGCGGACAGGAGTGGCGGAGGGGCGTCCGGCGCGTCAGGGCAATGCCGGGCCGCGCAAGCGCGGCAAGGAAAGGCAGCGTTACACCTACATTGAAAACCTGCGACGGCGGATTCTCGAGGAGTGGCGCGGGCTACCCGAGCCGGATGCGCGGGACCGCTGCCAATCCGTCGGCGAAGCCATCCACCAGTTGGTGCGCAGCCTGGGGTTGGCGGAGCTTCTGGACGAGGAACAAATTCGCACCGCATGGCGCGAAATTGTGGGAGACTTTCTGGCCACTCATTCGCTTCCGGAGTCCATGCGCGACAGCGTTCTGACCGTCCAGGTCTTCCAGCCCACCGTGCGCTACGAATTGGAGAGGAATTGGAAACGCAGGGTGCTCGAAAAACTCCAGCAGCGCTTCGGAAAAACAACCATCCGGGACGTTCGCTTCCGCTAACCTGAACTTCAGACCATTAAACGGAAGGAAAGGCCCGCCAACACTTGATCTGCGACGAATTTCGATTTCCGTTTACTGGC
>JAJTZA010000124.1 GCA_021463905.1 Terrimicrobiaceae bacterium
ACCGGGATCGCAAGAACCTCAAGGCGCGGCTCGATGAGATATGGGACGATGAGCCCAACGAATCCCCTGAATCCCCTGCAAATTGACAGAAAACCATAATTATGGAAAAGTTCCCACATGAAAAAAACCACCCTTGAACTTCCTGATCAGCTATTCCGCGAGGTCAAGGCCACAGCCGCCATCAATGGAATCAAAATCAAAGATTTCGTCGCCGAGGCATTGATGGATAAAATGGCCTCAATCTCAGATCGTCGGTCTGGTTCTACCGAAGCACCATGGATGCGCGGATTCGGCGCGCTCGCCGATCTGAAGGAGGAAAACCGCCGCATCGAGGCCGACATCGCGGAAACTTTCGAGAAGCTCGATGCTGAAGACCGGGCATGATTCTGGACACCAACGCGGTCTCCGCATGGGCCGATGGCAATCCTGACTGCCGTGCTGCCTTCCTCAAAGCCACCCGCTTGGTAATCCCCGTCATCGTCCTCGGCGAATACCAATACGGCATCCGCCAGTCCCGCCACCGCGCCCGCTACGAGGACTGGCTCGCGCAAAATCTCCCCTACGCGGAACTTCAATTTCTCAGTTCAGACACCGCAAGCCATTACGCCGATCTTCGCCTTCATCTGAAAATGAAAGGTTCTCCTATCCCCGCCAACGATCTCTGGATCGCCGCCCTGACTCTTGAACTCCGTCTCCCCCTCCTGAGTAACGACGCTCATTTCGATCTCATCCCCGATCTGATCCGCCTCTCCTTCTAAGTGTCGTAAACGTCCCGCTGCTGTCCTTCAATTCGGGTGCGGCGGTCACATCGCCCCGAAATCCGAGCAGCCGGAAAAGGAGGCTGATTTTGAACTCATCACCTGGCTTGTCATCAAGGAGGAGCTTTTTGAAGTCGGCGGATTCAAGATTCTGATTTACATTCGCTGAGTTTCTTGAAATGTTTCCCGCTCGCTTGCTCACGTGGCGGAACTGGCAGACGCGTGCGCCTCAGGAGCGCATGGGGAAACCCTTGGAGGTTCGAATCCTCTCGTGAGCAGCGGGGTATTTTCCAGAAAGCAGGCGTGGGGGGTCGGGAGGCGACTCAGGACTCCGGTGTTGCGGTGGTCTGGGCTTTGCGGCCCGATTCGTGTCGTTCCGCGCCGGGGGATGATGCGGTGGCGCGGGTGTGTGCGCGGTTGGGGGTGACCTCCGATTTTCCGATAAACGTGGCACCCTCTTCGATGGTGATTCGCTGGGCGGCAAGGTCGCCGGTCAACTGTGAGCTGGCCTTCAGCTCCGCGCGCTCGGTGACTGTGATATTTCCCGTCACGGAGCCATGCACGACCACCGACTTTGTCCGCACTTCTCCATTCACATTCGCGTTTTTACCGAGCGTCAGTGCGCCCGCGTCCGAGACGATCTCGCCCTCGATTTTTCCGTCAAAGATAAGTTCGCTTTCGAAGCGGATGGTTCCCTTGACATTCACGTCGCTTGAAAGAATGTTTTTGGATGATGAGGGATTTGGAGAATCTGGCATAGAGGCGGTCAGGTTGTTCAGGTTCATAGAAGAGAGCTTCCTTTACTCCAACTGCAGCCCGCTGTCCACCACCAATTCCCATCAAGGCGCAGCAAATTTCTCGCGGAACGCGCAGATTTTCTTTATAGGGGGATCCATGACAGGCAGCACTCCGGTTATTGCGCCCTCGATTTTGGCGTGTGATTTTGCGCGGTTGGGTGAGGAAGTCGCCCGGGTGGATGCGGCCGGAGCCGACTGGATTCATTGCGATGTGATGGATGGCCGTTTCGTGGAGAATATTACTTTTGGGATGCCCATTGTCGAGGCGGCCTCGCGGCACACACGAAAGCCGCTGGATGTCCATCTCATGATCACGCGCCCGGATGTATACTTCCCAAGGTTTGCACGGCTGGCACGCTCGATCACCGTTCATGTCGAGGCGGAGCATGAGGTCACCAAAACACTCGCCAGTATCCGCCAAAGCGGGCTGGCTGCCGGACTGGCCCTCAGCCCGGCCACCAGCCTGGCCTCGGTCGAGCCGTTTTTAGGTGCCTTTGACATTTTGCTGGTGATGACGGTTGTGCCGGGGTTTGGGGGGCAGGTTTTTCTTCCTGAAATGCTCGAGAAAGTGCGCATGGCGGCGCGTTGGCGGCAGGAGCGGGGGGTGGATTTTCGGATCGAGGTGGATGGTGGAATTACCGTCTCAACGGGCCGTGCCAGCCTCGAAGCAGGAGCAGATATTTTGGTGGCCGGAACATCGGTCTTTAAGGCGGCGGATGCGGCAGAGGAGATTTCCGCGTTACGGGGCCGGGGTCGGGGTCGGGATCTGGGCTGAGGGAGCTGCGGCTTTTTCCAGGAAGTCGAGGAGGGCCTGTCGCGACCGCGCGGCGTCCGGGCCCAGCCAAGGCAGGTGGCCGGTGCCTTCCACGGGCAGAAACTGCGCTAGAGGGGATTTCGTGGCAAACGCGCGTGCGCCTTGCAGGGGTTGGAGGCGGTCAGCCACACCATGGATCACCAGCGTCGGGCAGGGGAGCTTTTCTGCGGGGAGCGGAGGCAGTCCTCCCAATTGAATCATATCATTTCGCAGCCCGATTTCGCGTGGCGAGATGGGAATGAGCGTTTGCATAAATCCCGCAAAATCCCCGAGTTGGTCAGGTGAGGAGTTCACGTATTCGGCAAGCCGCGCGACCTCCGAGTCGGACCCTGAGCTGTTCACGCGCAGCGCGGGAAACAGGAGACGCTCCGGTTGTGTGCGCACCTCTCTGGCAATCCACGCGGAAGTCACATCCCCGGGTAACGCTTCGAGAGCTGCCCGGGGCAGGGGGAGGAGCTGGTCGGCGGCCACCGGAGGAGTGCGCTCATAAACCCCACCCACCAAAACCAGTGCTGTGACCCGCTGGGGATGGCGGATCGCAAAATGCACGGCAGCGGGCACGCCTTCTCCAAATGCGACCACTGTGGCCGCAGGAATCTCCAGGGCTGCGAGCAACGAAGCCAGCGCATCCGCCTGCTGCTCGGGAAGAAGCCCCGTGGCCAGAGGAGTTCCCAGGTAGCCGGGACGCGATGGTGCAATCAGGTGGTGGTTGTCGTCCAGACCCAGTGCGGTGGCCAGAGCGAGCCCCTGATCATATCCTCCCGGTGCTCCGTGAATGAGAAGGATTGGAGAGCCGTCCCCTCGTTCGGCCACCTGCTGTGGCCCTGCCGATGTCACGACCGACTCCGCGCCGTCCTGCAAACGTGTCAGAGCATCCGCTTTCCACGACGCCGCCCAGGCCAACAAAAGTCCGGCAGCCAGACTGACAGCCACAGCCAACAAGAAGAGGCTCCTCCAGAACCAGGAAAATGCCGTCTTCATGCGGGTGCGGATTTAGCGGCGCTTGCGGCGGCCAAAGGTCGTTCCCCGCAACCCCCGAACGCCCTTGGCACTGCGGAGTGCCTCCTCGACGGAGGATTCGTTGAAAAGTGCCGTGTAAACATAAGGAAATCCGTCCACCTTGAGTCGCGGCACGCGCTGTCCGATAAAGCGCTCGATGGCTTTCACATGGGGAAGCTCCTCGGCGACCATGATGGTGAAAGCATCGCCGACATTTTGGGCGCGGCCTGTCCTTCCAATGCGGTGGACGTAGTCCTCCGGGTGCTGCGGCACATCATAGTTAATCACGTGCGAGACCCCGGCGATGTCAATGCCTCGCGCCGCAATGTCCGTGGCCACCATGACGGAAAATCGCCCGTTTTTGAAGCCTTCGAGAGCTTCGACGCGCTCGGTTTGTGTCCGGTTGGAATGGAGTACGGCCACCGAGTGGCGCTGCGATTTCAGTTTCCGTGCAATACGATCCGCTCCATCTTTTGTACGCGTGAAGATCAACGCGCTGTCAAAGTCGGTGCGTTCGAGGAGCGCGAGCAGGAAATCAAATTTCTGGCTGCTCGACACCGGATAGAAAGCATGGTTCACCGTTTCCGCAGGCGAACGCCGCACCCCAATCTCGATCTTCGCAGGATCCTTCAGACACCACGTCGAGAGTCGCTCAATCTCCTCCGGTATCGTAGCGGAAAAAAAGAGGGTCTGACGCGATTTCGGACACTTTTCAATGATGCGGCGCACGTCCGGCAGAAATCCCATGTCGAGCATCCGGTCCACTTCGTCCAAAACGAGGATTTGCGTTTCGGCAAGACGGGCATCCCCGCGTTCGAGGTGATCCAACAACCGCCCCGGCGTGGCCACCACCACATCGCAGGATTTTAACGCTTCCCGCTGCGCATTGTAGCCGACTCCTCCATGAATCAATGCGGTCTGAATGCTCAGAAATCGCGAAAAATCGCGGAAGGCGGTTTCCACTTGCATGGCCAGCTCCCGGGTGGGTTCGAGAACGAGGCAACGCGTCCGCCCCTGGGGTTCCCCAAGGAGCGTCAGGATCGGCAGGGCAAAGGCAGCCGTTTTTCCGGTACCTGTCTGAGCCGAGGCAATGAGGTCGCTTCCGGTCAGAACCACCGGGAATGCGCGCAATTGAATGGGTGTGGGGTCCACGTAACCCATGCGCTGCGCCCCGTGAACTACTGCTTCGGAAAGTCCGAGATCTTGAAATGACATCGGGACATCCTTTCTGATTTTTTTCCAATAACAACCATTTTTACCGGAACATCCTCCCAGAGGGCCAAGGCACCCGTCATTCCAATCTGCTCCCCAAGAGGGGTCAAAAAAACCCTTTTGCCCCGATAGAAGCCATGGACATCGCCTCCTCCCGCCAGGACGCGCGCATGGGGTAGTCCGCGATAAATGCCCTCGCCGGAGAGCTTGACCATCGCTTCTTTGCAAACCCAAAACTCCAGGAATGCGGAGGTGGGGTGGGGGGCGGAGCGAATTTGCGAACATTCGTCGCGATGAAAGAAACGCTCTGCAAGGGCGACGGCCTGTGGGGCTCGCGATGGGTGCTCGATGTCAATGCCCACTTCGCACGGGGAGATGGCCACCGCACTGGCCTCAGCCGAATGTGACAGATTGAAATGAGGGCCGTCTGGCAACCAGGGCTTTCCCTGTTCGCCCGTCCTTAGAGAATCCGTCTCAACAGGTCGTCCCGTACAGGCACTCAGCAACCTCAACAAAAGATTCTGCGCATCGTGCCGCCGTTGCAGGGCTTCACCAGGAGTTGGTCGGCTCAGGATCTTGCTGCCGGAAGCCGCCAGCCAAACATGAACACCCCCATGTCTTAGACCATCATCGCCCGCCAGGGCATAGTCAGATTCTGCAATATCAAAACCTTGAACAGATGACATTTCTTAAAATTGTTCTTGCATAATGAATAGTCAGCCTTCTTAGTAAAGTTCTATGTCTTTAAACAACATGAATACAGCCACATTGCGTCAACTCATCAAAAAACTGGAGCAGCGTGATGCGCTTGCTGCAAAAATCAAAAAAATCGAGGCGGAAATTGCTTCCGCGTTTGGAGGAACCACTGCTGCGGCTCCCACGGGGAAAGCCAGGCGACAGGGTGCCCGCAAAGGCCGTCGGCGCCTTGTGAAAGCCGCAGACGCCGCACCCAAAAAGGCAACCAAAGCCCGCCGGGGTACCTTGAAAGGAAAGATCATTGCGGCTTTGCGCAAGGTGGGCCCGGAAGGAATCCGTGTGCGGGATCTTGCCAAGCAAATCAAAGTGTCTCCTCAAAA
>JAJTZA010000125.1 GCA_021463905.1 Terrimicrobiaceae bacterium
CGCAACAACGCCGACAGCCTCGCCTACCAGTGCGAAAAACAGCTCAAGGAAACCGGCGACAAGCTGGACGGCGCAACCAAGAAGTCCATCGAGGAGGCCATTGCCGCCCTCCGCGAGTCGCTGAAGGGCGAAGACACCGAGGCCATCAAATCCGCACACGACGCGCTCCAGTCCAAATTCCAGGAGGCCAGCGCGGAAATGTACAAGCAGGCCGCGCAGTCCCAGGCCGGGCCGTCTCCGGAAACCGGTGCGTCGGAAGACGCTGCCTCCTCCGCCAAGGATGGCAACGTCGTGGACGCCGAATTTGAGGTCGTGGACGAAGACAAGGACAAAAAATAATCATCCGTCCGCTCCGGCCACGGGGCGGCGCCAATTTAACCCAGTCCTGCCGCGCAGATGCCTGGTGGGACACCGTTAAAAAACAACCAACAACACAAAGACAAAAGCCCTATGGCAAAAGTAAACATCAAGCCTCTCGGCGATCGCGTGCTGGTTCAGCCGCTCGAAGAGAAGGAAGTCAAGAAAGGTGGGATCATTATTCCGGATACCGCCAAGGAGAAGCCGCAGGAAGGCGAGGTCGTCGCCCTGGGAACCGGCAAGCGCGATGAGGATGGAAAGCTCATCGAGTTCACCGTGAAAAAAGGCGACAAGGTGCTCATCTCCAAATACGGAGGCACCGAGGTCAAAATTGACGGCGACAGCTACCTGATCATGCGCGAGGACGACATCCTCGGCATCATTGGCTGAACCACACAACACATCACATCAACAAAACAACAAACATACTAAATATACATTATGGCAGCCAAACAACTCTCGTTTGACGAAGCCGCGCGGCAGAGCCTGCTTCGCGGAGTCGAGAAGCTGGCGAAAGCCGTCAAGGCGACCCTCGGGCCGGCCGGACGCAACGTCATCCTCGACAAGAAATTCGGCTCCCCGACGATCACCAAGGACGGCGTCGCCGTCGCCAAGGAGATCGAACTCGAGGACGCCTACGAAAACATGGGCGCACAGCTCGTCCGCGAAGTCGCCAGCAAAACCAGCGACATCGCCGGCGACGGTACGACCACTGCGACTGTGCTCGCTGAGGCGATCTATCGCGAAGGCCTGAAAAACGTGACGGCCGGTGCGATTCCGACCAGCCTGCAGCGTGGCATCAACAAGGCCGTGGCGGTCATTGTTGACGAACTCGCGCGCATCAGCAAGAAGGTCAAGGACAGCTCGGAAATCGCGCAGGTCGCGACCGTTTCGGCCAACTGGGACACCACCATCGGCACAATCATTGCCGATGCGATGGACAAGGTGGGCAAGGACGGCACGATCACCGTCGAGGAAGCCAAGAGCATCGAGACCTCGCTGGACGTGGTCGAGGGCATGCAGTTCGACAAGGGCTATCTTTCGCCCTATTTCGTGACCAATGCCGAGTCGCTCGAAGCGGTTCTCGAAAGCGCCTACATCCTCATCCACGAGAAGAAAATCAGCAGTCTCAAGGACATGCTGCCGCTTCTCGAGAAGGTGGCCAAAGCGGGCAAGCCGCTGGTCATCATCGCCGAGGACGTGGAAGGCGAGGCACTCGCGACGCTCGTCGTGAACAAGCTCCGCGGAACGCTCCATGTCGCAGCCGTCAAGGCTCCCGGCTTCGGAGACCGCCGCAAGGCCATGCTCGAAGACATCGCCGTCATCACAGGCGGACGCTGCATCACCGAGGACCTCGGCATCAAGCTCGAGAACATCAGCCTCGATGACCTCGGACGCGCCAAGCGTGTCGTCATTGACAAGGAAAACACCACGATCATCGAAGGAGAGGGCAAGAATGCCGACATCCAGGGCCGGGTCACGCAGATCCGCCGTCAGATCGAGGAGACGACCAGCGATTACGATCGCGAGAAGCTCCAGGAGCGCCTCGCCAAGATCGCCGGAGGCGTCGCCGTGATCAACGTCGGAGCCGCGACCGAGACCGAGATGAAGGAAAAGAAGGCCCGCGTCGAGGACGCATTGCACGCGACCCGCGCCGCCGTGGAAGAGGGCATCGTCGCCGGTGGCGGCGTCGCTCTGATCCGTGCGCAGAAGGCGCTCGACAGCCTGTCCCTCGAAGGGGATGAGGCCATCGGTGCCGCCATCGTGCGTCGCGCCATCGAGCAACCGCTCCGCACCCTCGCCGACAACGCCGGCAAGGAAGGCGCCCTCATCGTGCAGGAAGTCAAGAAGCGCAAAGGCAGCGAAGGCTACAACGTGGCCACGGGCGACTACGAGGACCTCATCAAAGCCGGTGTCGTGGACCCGGCCAAGGTGACCCGCAGCGCCCTGCAAAACGCGGCGTCCATCAGCGGACTCCTCCTCACCACCGAGGCGCTCGTCACCGAGCTCCCCGAGAAGGAGAAACCCGCCCCGATGCCTCCGGGAGGCGGCATGGGCGGCATGGACTACTAAGTCCCGCGCTCACAAACGCAACATCAACAACAACCCCGGCCGCAAGGCCGGGGTTGTTTTGTTTTCAAGGCGCGGATTCGGGAATGGCCTCCGGGGCAACCGGGGGATCCGTCTGCGGCAACGCGTTTACTGACGCCCGGATTTTGTCGGAGTGAGGTAGTCGAAGACGGGTGAGGCGATGAGTGTGGTTGCGATGGCCATGATGACCAGAGCGGCAAACATGGCCTGGGAGATGATGCCCCGGCTGAGTCCGATATTGATGATGATCAATTCCATGAGGCCGCGGGCGTTCATGAGGGCGCCGATGCCGAGCGATTCATTGACAGGCAGGCCGGAGGCGCGGGCCGCCAGTGCGCAGGCCCCGCCTTTGCCAAGCATGGCCGCGATAAAAATCACTGCGGCCATCCCCCAGAGCGCGGGCGAGTTGAGCAATCCGATGGACGTGTTCAGCCCCGAATAGGTGAAAAACAGGGGCAGGAGCAGGGCCACCGTAAGCGGTTGGATGGCTGCGATGAGAGGCTGGGCAATTTTGCGGGGCATGGCAATGCCCATGATGAAGGCGCCAAAAACCGCGTGCAGTTGGATGAGGTCGGTGAACCACGCGCCAAAGGCCATGCAGAGCAGCGCGGTGATCAGACCACCCTCGCTGAGAGCCCCGTTCTCATTTCGATACCACCACGCGAGTGCCGGGCGCAGCACGAGCAAAACGAGGGCCACATAGCCGAGGCCCATCCCTATGGTCACGACCGCCCGCGCGGGGTTGCCATCGAAGCTGGCCAGCACGAGAGCGAGCAGGCACCATGCCGCAGCGTCATTGATCGCACCTGCTCCCAGGGAGATGGTTCCCATCCGCGTTCCGGCCAGGTTTTTGAAGTGGATGATGCGCGCGAGCATGGGGAAGGCGGTGATGCACATGGCCGCTCCGAGAAAAATGACCGCTTCAAAGCGCGAGGTTGCGCCGGGGAACATGGACTTTTGTGAAAAGAAAAGCCACCCGAGTGCCGCACCTGCGGCAAAGGGGGCGGCCATGCCGGCTATCGAAACGGCCATTGCCGCGCGGAAGTATTTGCCGGCGATGTCCATGCGGAATTCCAGGCCGACAATAAACATGTAAGCGGCGAGTCCCAATTGCGCGACCGCGTAGAGGGTTCCCATGGCTGGTGCGGGAAACAGTGCGGCAGAAGCGCCGGGTGCCAGTGCACCCAGCACGGAAGGCCCCAGAAGGATCCCTGCCGCCATCTCCGCCACCACCTGCGGTTGACCCACCCGGCGCGCGATCTTCCCGGCAACCTTGCAGAGCACAAGGATCACCCCAATCATCAAAAAAAACTGGATGGCCAACTGCTGGGAGTTCACGGGTGTACAGGGAGGTTGTTTTTAATTTTATGAGGCGAGCGAGCGGAGGAAGCGGGTCAGTTGAACCGCTCCGTCGCAGAGGGCATCCACCGCAATGGACTCGTCAGCGATGTGGGCCTGCGCAATGGAGCCGGGGCCGAGCGCAATGGCGGCGATCCCTTTTTCGCTGAAGGGTGCCGCGTCGCAGAACCAGGGTGCGGTCGTGGGGGGGATGCCGGCCGCTTCGAGCGTACGGAACATGGGGTGCGTTGTCGCTGTGAAAAGCGGCGGGGAGGAATGGAGTGTCACCTCGAACCCGGGGTGCGACGTTTGGAGGCCCTTCACCAGCTCCTCCACAGGAAATCCGGGAACCACGCGCATGTCCACGAGCGCCTCGCAACGCGAGGGAACGATATTCACCTTCGAGCCGCCATGAATAACGCTCAGGTTGAGGGTCGAAAACCCGAGCGTCGGATCCTGATGCCGGACGCGGGTTTCCTCGAACCGCGCCCGGAACTCCGCAAGCGCCGCGAGGAGCGCATCAATCGCGTTCACCCCCGCCTCGGGCGTCGAAGCATGGGCGCTGCGCCCGCTCGCCACCACCTTCAACCAGGCCGCACCCTTGTGCGCATGGACGGCTCTCATCTCCGTCGGCTCCCCGACAATGACAAAATCAAAGTGTTCCTCGTTGGCCAGGGCGCGCGAACCGTGCAGGCCGGCTTCCTCACCCATCAGCCCCGCAAACCAGATTTCCCAATCGAGGTCGGCAATCTCCCTCCCAAGTTCGACAAGCGCGGCCAGCATGGCCGCCATGGGCCCCTTGGTATCGCTGGCACCGCGCCCCCAAATCCGTCCCTCGCGAAGCTCCCCGGAAAATGGCTCGATGGTCATGCCCACGACACTCACGGTGTCGGTATGCGGTGCCAGAAGCATCCGCGGCTTGCCCGCGCGGTTTGTCGGGAACCGGGCAATGACATTCGGGCGGCCCGGCAGGACTTCCCGCAGCTCGGCCTCCGCACCCGCTGTTTGCAAAAACTCCCGCAAGAACTCGGCGAGGCGCGCCTCGCTGGCTTCGGCGATTCCGGGGTCTCCATCCGGATTGACGCTGGGGATGCGGATGAGGTCCTGGAGGAGTGCGACGGGATCAATTTTCATAGACTGCGTGATGTCAGATACCAATGGACGAATTTGGGGATGCCTTCGGAAATGGGGACTTGCGGGTTGTAGCCAAGGAGTCGGCGCGCCTTGCGGATGTCGGCGCAGGTGAGAGGCATGTCGCCCATCTGCTCGGGCAGACGCTCGATGACCGCCTTTTTTCCGAGAGCCGTTTCAAGCGCGACGATGAGTTCCGTCAGCGTGGTCGTCTCACTCTCGCCCAGGTTGAAAATCTCGAAGGGAGTGTCCTGGTAGTCCAGAGCGCCCATCACGCCCTGGATGATGTCGTCCACGTAGGTGTAATCGCGGCGGGTCGAGCCGTCCCCGTATTGCGGAATCGGAAGGCCCTGCTGGATGAGGTTGGTGAATTTATGAATGGCCAGGTCGGGGCGCTGGCCGGGGCCATAGACGGTAAAAAACCGGAGGCAGACGACTGGCAATCCGTAGAGGTGTGAAAAGTTCCCGCAGAGATGTTCGCCTGCGAGTTTGGTGGCCGCGTAGGGGCTGAGGGTTTGCGGGAGCGGGAGGTCCTCCGAAAATGGCACCGTGCGCGCCAGGCCATAGACCGAAGAGCTGGAGGCAAACAGAAATTTTCCCACACCGCCTCGGTGCGCCGCCTCGAGCAGGGTCTGGGTTCCCACGATGTTCGTTTCGATGTAGGCGCGCGGGTTCTCGACCGAGGGGCGCACGCCCGCCCGCGCGGCTATGTGAATGATCGCATCAAACTTTCCGTCCCGCACGAGGCGGTTCACCAGCTCCGCGTCGCAAATGTCCCCCTCGACCACCTCAGCACCCTGACAGCGCTCCGCCACGTTCGCCTCCTTGAGCGAACGCGCGTAGAAATCGTTGAAATTATCCAGCACGCTCACCGCGTGGCCACTGTCCAGGCATCGCCGGGTCAAATGCGAGCCGATAAATCCGGCACCGCCCGTCACTAATATCCGCATGGCCAACACCCTAGCCCAGAGCGGAAAAAACCGGCAAGGCTGATTTCCTGCCCCGATGGAACTGCGGTGCCTTCGCGAAACGGGGAATCCTCAGAATTTCCAGAGCTTCCCCTGCTGGACATCCGAGAAGACCTGCGGGCTGAGCATGTAGGAAAGCGGCGGGTCGGGGAGCCGGCTGTCATCCAACGTGGGGAGGGATTTGCCAACCGTGGCATCCAGGGGCTGGCTGGTCGCAATGTGAATCGGAGTCCCCACCTTCACCAACGAAAAAACTTTTTTAGCCGATTTCACCGGCATGCGCACGCACCCCATCGTGCCAGGATGGGCCTTGACGAAGCCCCAGTGCAGGCCATAGGCCGGCTGGAACTCCATCCAATAAGGCATCGGATACCCCGCCCCGGGACTGCTCGCGCGCCGCCGATTGGCCTGCTTCGAATAAATCGTGAATGTCCCGCGCGGAGTCGGAGAAGATGATTTGCCGACGGTCACCGGCGTGGCGAGGAGCACGTCGTTTCCTTCGACCACATAGAGGCGTTGCGCACCCGTGCTGAGTTTGAGTTGGACGGCCGAGGGGTTTTTAGGAGCTTTCACCGGCGGATCGAATGACATGGAAGTTTTCCCGCCGGTGTGGGGCGTTGCACACGCCCCCAGAAAAAACAGTGCGCCTGCCGTGCAGACCAGGGAGCCGATTCGGAGAAATGGATTTTTCATGCGCGCGCAACTTGCTCCACTTCCGGACGTTTGGCAAGCGCCCCTTTTTGGACAAAACGCATCAGGGCTCCCGCCTGCTCCCGGAACCCATGAGCAGCTCATCCGCCCGCAGACACTTTCAGCACTTCGATCACATCCCCTTCCGACAAGCCCGTCATAGGCCACTCGGAGCGGTGCAGGGCGGCCTGGTTGCGCTCGATAAGAAGCGTTTGCGGCGCGTCCGTCATCTCACGCGCAAGCTCATCCACCGTGCGCGCCCGCGTCTGACGCACCTCCCCATTGACCCGAACCGTAATGCCCACCATACC
>JAJTZA010000126.1 GCA_021463905.1 Terrimicrobiaceae bacterium
TCTGATGCAGGAGGTCTTCCAGTTCGCGCTGCTGGGGCTCGGCCTGGGCTCCCTGTACTCGCTCGCCGCGCAAGGCCTCATGGTCACCTACCGCGGCTCGGGGGTGCTGAACTTCGCCCACGGCGCGATCGGGATGGTCGGCGCGTACGTCTCCTACGAGGTCCGCGCCGAGCACGGTCAGCCGTTCGCGTTGGCGCTCGCCGCCGGTGTCGGCGTCTCGGCCGTGATCGGAGCCCTGGCC
The DNA here is from genome assembly GCA_021463905.1 of Terrimicrobiaceae bacterium. Lineage (GTDB taxonomy): Bacteria > Verrucomicrobiota > Verrucomicrobiia > Chthoniobacterales > Terrimicrobiaceae > JAJTZA01. The sequence goes on from JAJTZA010000126.1 coordinate 242, forward strand.
CACCTGCTGATCATGCGCCACCTGCAACGGGCCTCGCCGCTCGCCAAGATCGTCGCGACCCTGGGGCTGCTCATCGTGCTGCAGTCGATCGCCGTGATCCGTTACGGCGCCCAGGTCGTGTTCGTCGACTCCGAACTGCCCCTGAACCGCGTCACCCTCTGGGGTGTCACGGTGTCGGTCGACCGGTTCCTGCTCGTCGCCATCACGGCCGGTCTCACGCTCGCGCTGTGGGCGCTGTACCAGTACTCGACGTTCGGCCTGGCGACCACCGCGGTCGCCGAGAACCAGCGCGCCGCGTCGGCCATCGGCCTGTCCCCCGACGCCGTGGCGACCGTCAACTGGGCCCTCGGGTCGGGCCTGGCGGCTCTTGCCGCCATTCTCGTCTCGCCGATCGTCACCCTGTCGGTCTCGGCCATGACGAACCTGGTGATCGCCGCGCTCGCCGCGGCGCTCGTGGCGAACTTCCGCTCGTTCCCGATCGCCCTCGCCGCCGGGATGGCGATCGGCATCGGTCAGACCGAGCTCACCCGGTTCGTCAAGACCCCCGGACTCGCCGGGTCGCTGCCCTTCGTCGTCATCGTCTTGATCATGATCGCCCGCGGCCGCGCCCTGCCGGTGCGCGGCCACTTCCTCCAGCAACTCCCGAAGGTCGGTGACGGCCGGGTCCACCGAGTCGGTCTGCTCCTGGGCTTGGCGGCGGGAGTGGTGCTGACGCTGTCGGTACCCGTGGTGTGGCAGGACTCGCTGGTCGTGACGTTCGCGATGGCGCTCGTGCTGCTGTCCGTCGTGGTCGTCACCGGCTACGGCGGGCAGCTGTCTCTCGGGCAGTTCGCCATCGCCGGCTTCGGGGCGTGGGTGGCGGGACGGCTCGTCGACGGCTGGGGCTGGCCGTTCCCGGCCGCGCTGATCGGCGGCGCGATCGCCACCGTCCCGTTGGGCGCCCTCTTCGCCGTACCCGCGGTGCGCAGCCGCGGGCTGAGCCTCGCCGTCGTCACCCTCGGTCTCGGCACGGCCCTCGAGCTGATGCTGTTCAACAACGACGACTACACCGGCGGCTTCCTCGGGACATCGGTCGGCACGCCCTCGCTGTTCGGCTGGGACATCAGCGCGACGCGGCATCCGGGGCGCTACGGTGTCGTCTGCTTCGGGATCTTCGTCGTCGTGGCGCTCGCCGTGGCGAACGTACGGAGGGGGCGCAGCGGACGTCGCCTGCTCGCGGTCCGGACGAACGAGCGGGCCGCGGCGGCGCTCGGCATCAACGTCGCGGCCACCAAGGTGTACGCCTTCTCCGTGGCCGCCGGGATCGCCGCCTTGGGCGGAACGCTGCTGGCCTTCCGGAAGGACACCATCACCTACGGTACGGAGTTCACCAACTTCATGTCGATCGTCGTCGTGGGGTGGGCGTTCGTCGGCGGGATCGGATTCCTCCTCGGACCGATGATCGGCGCCGTGCTCACCGCGGGCGGGCTCGGGACGAGGATCACCGACGCCTTGCTGTCGTCGGTCTCCCGCTACGTGCAGCTCATCGGGGGCGCGATGGTGGTCCTCCTGGTGCTCCGGAACCAAGACGGTGTCGCACCGGAGACCGCCCGACAGCTGCGGGCGATCGCTTCCAAGATCAGCGCGATGCGGCCGCGCCCGGCGCAGGCCTCCGATCGGGTCGAGCTACCGGCGGTCGCTCGTGATCGCGTGCGCCAGCAGACCCTCGTCGCGTCCGGCCTCATGGTGCGCTACGGCGGGGTGCTCGCGGTCGACGACGTCTCGTTCTCCGTCGAGCCCGGCCAGATCGTCGGATTGATCGGACCGAACGGCGCCGGGAAGACCTCGGTGATCGACGCGATCACGGGCTTCACGCGTCTCGCGGCCGGATCGGTTCGACTCGGCGGCGTCGACCTTACGAGGACGAAGCCGGACCGCCGCGCCCGCCGGGGGCTGTCGCGGTCGTTCCAGTCCCTCGAGTTGTTCGACGACCTGACCGTCCTCGACAACCTGCGCACCGCGTCGGACCCCCGCGACGGCGTCTCCTACATCCGCGATCTCGTCCGTCCGATCGAGCCGCCCCTACCCGGTGAGGTCGCCGCGGCGATCCTCGAGTTCGACCTCACGGACGACCTCGATCGCAACGTCCAAGACCTCTCCTACGGTCGGCGCCGCCTGCTCGCTGTCGCGCGGGCGGTCGCGACCCGGCCCAGCATCCTTCTCCTCGACGAGCCCGCGGCCGGCCTCGGCGAGACCGAGACGGCGGAGTTCGCCCATCTCGTGCGACGCCTCGCCGCCGACTGGGGGATCGGCGTGCTCTTGGTCGAGCACGACATGAGCCTGGTCATGGAGGTCTGCCACCGCATCCACGTCCTCGACTTCGGCCGCACCATCGCCGAGGGGTCGCCCGAGGAGATCAGGGCCGATCCCGGCGTGATCGCGGCCTACCTCGGCACGGACGACAGCGACCATGACTCCGCA
>JAJTZA010000127.1 GCA_021463905.1 Terrimicrobiaceae bacterium
GCAGGGCAATCGCTTGAGGGGGATTCCGGGATCGTTTCGAGTGTGACTCAATGGGAAGCCTCGATTGGAGGCGCTGCCCATGAGTGTTCCCTCGCTGCTCGACCACTTTTCCGCGCTGGACGATCCTCGGCAGGCGTGGAAGGTGGTCTATCCGCTGCCGGAAATCCTGCTCACCGTGCTCTGCGGCACCATGGCCGGGGGCGAGGACTTCGTCGAGATCCGCCGCTGGGCGGCGATGCACATCGAGTTCCTGCGCCGTTTCCTGCCGTTCGAGAAGGGCATCCCCAGCCACGACACCCTGAACGACGTGGTCAACGCCTTGGATGGCGAGCTGTTCGCCCGCTGCTTCAGCGCCTGGGTCGAGGGCCTGGCCGAGCCCGAGCCCGACATCGTCGCCATCGACGGCAAGACCTCGCGCCGCAGCCACGACCGCCGCCGCGGCCGCGACCCCCTGCATCTGGTCTCCGCCTGGGCCAGCCGCCAGCGCCTGGTGCTCGGCCAGCAGGCCACCGATGCCAAGTCCAACGAGATCACCGCCATTCCCTTGCTGCTCGAGCGCCTGGCCCTCACCGGCGCCCTCGTCACCATCGACGCCATGGGCTGCCAGACCAGGATCGCCCGCGCCATCCTCGACAAAGAGGCCGACTACCTGCTCGCGGTGAAGGACAACTGGCCGGCGCTCCATGCCGAGATCGCCCGCTTCTTCGACCACGCCAAACCCGACGAGCTGCTCCGACACCAAACCACCGACGGCGATCATGGCCGCATCGAGCACCGCCGATACGCCGTCAGCCATGCCGTCGACTGGCTCGACGGCCACCGCCGCTTCCCCGGAGAGCCCCGCTTCCCCGGCCTCGCCGCCATCGCCATGGTCGAGGCCGAGGTCGAGCGCGCCGGAAAGACCAGCCGGGAGCGTCGCTTCTATCTCTCCTCCGCCAAGCTCGATGCCATCACCCTCGCCAAGGCCGTGCGATGCCATTGGCACATCGAAAACCGCCTCCACTGGGTCCTCGACGTCGTCTCCCACGACGACCTCTCCAGGCTCCGATCCGGCTCCGGGCCCCAGAACATGGCCATCGTACGCCACATCGCCCTCAACCTCTTCCGACACCCAAACGACAAGCACAGCCTCAAAGTCCGGCGCAAATCCGCCGCTTGGAACAC
>JAJTZA010000128.1 GCA_021463905.1 Terrimicrobiaceae bacterium
ACAATCGAGGAGACCCGTTTTTTTCTGACGGCCTACAACCGCGCCCCGGAGCTCAACCTCTTCAACCTGCCCCGCGTCACCATCTGGCCCATCCATGCAAGCGCAACCGCCGACCGACGCACGCCATTTGATAACCTCATCGCCTTCGCCTCCACCATTAACAACAAACCCTACTATTTTGCGCGATCCAACCCCGACTCCATGACCGACGACGCCAACATTGCCCGCAACCAGACGCTGTACTCCTACTTGCAGGCACTGACGGCAAAGTCCGTTCCTGGGTTTGGAGGAGGCACCTTTGCAGCAAAGTATTCCCAGGATCGCGATCAAATCCTCACGGAAATTTTTGATTATGTCCGCTGCACCAATATCAACGACACCAGCAGTGCGAATCCCAGCTTCAAGACGTATGCCCAGAAGGCGGAAGTCGTGTGGGTGCCTGGAGAAAATCGGGACAACAGCAAGACCCTGCCAGGCTCTGCACAGGTTCTGCCGACGCGCATTGGCAGCACGTCCGGGTTTGGAAGAATGCCCACACTCAATCGCGTCATTTTTCATATCGCGGCAGCCAGGGATGTGCCGGTCATCGTCAATGGAAATGCCACCGGAGATGTGGACCGCGAACTCGAAGCGGCCCTGTACTTTGAAACCTTTATTCCAACGCAGGGGTACCCGATCACCCATTCGGACTTCGAGATTCGCGTGAGCACCGCTCCCGCTTTCTCGGTTTCCACCAATGGGTCATCAGGGAATATCACTACCGTGCCTTTCAGTTTTACAGGCACGAACATTGTCAACGGATTTGCTGATTGGGGGCTCGGCGGGTATCAGGGCTATTATGCCAACACCTTTACTTTTACTGACGGGACGATCCTGCCCAATGTCAATCAGAAGCCCAAAATCGTCAACGATGCCTACCCGCCGAGGAATTATCCCTTTGTTGTGCAGGGTATTCGACTGTCGCTCAAAAACCCTGCAAATCCGGACAATCCGCCCCAAGACATTCAGGTCGGGGGTGGGGTGATTCAAGTGCAGCTTGCGGCAAAAAACGTGGTGTATCAAACCTTCCACCTCCAGTTTCCATCCTTTACGACGACCATGCCGCGGGTGGCGGTGATTCCCGGAAATATTTCCATTAATCCGCCGCTTGCCCCTTCGGGCATTCAGGCGCGGTTTGGGCAGTTCGTTCCCGGTTGGGGTTGGATGGGACTCTGGAACTATCGGCAGTTGTCGTCGCGATTGGCCGATGCGGTCTGCAAAGACGCGAGTTCCAACCCGCAGATGACCTACAAGCCGCAGATGTATAGCATGTATCTTCTTCGCGAGGAAGATGTCGTGCGAAGCCTTGAGCCGACTGGAAGCTCTGCGGGCGACCTGCGTTTGATTGCAGCCTCTCCCACCACGACAAACGCGCTTGAACCCCTGTCAGACGCAGGAGGGCGTGCAGAAAGAGTCTTTTCGGCGATGTCCCAAATATCCGAGGCACAAACAGGGGGACAGGTCTTTCATTGGTTCAGTGGGTGGAATGGCACCACGGGAGGAAATTTTTCGCTGAATGACAACCGGAGTTGGGGGCGTCTGGTTAAAGACAACGACTGGCAGGGGCCGGAGAGTTCGGGTGCTCACCCGGAAATGATCTCGGCAAGCATCGTTCCTGCGGTCTATAATGGGATCGAGAACCAGGATGGGGCCGTCGGAGATTTCGATACGGGCATTGGCAGTGCTCCGGATGGGCCCTACGTCAACAAAGCCGATGAAGGAGCTGTACCCTCTGCGGCTCTTCCCGTCCCTTATGTGGCAAACCAGAATGGTTCGATTCCTCCGGGACAGACATTCTCCTCGCCGAGCCGCCAGCTTCCCTCGCCTGTGGCCTTTGGGTCCTTGCCCACGGGGGTGAAGGCGGGCCATCCCTGGCAAACGCTGCTTTTCAATCCGGTGCCGGCCAGTCTGTATGGGAGCGGAACGACCCATGCCCACCCCGGTGCTTCCACGCCGCCAGATCATCTCCTGCTCGACCTCTTCCACATTCCCGTGGTCGAACCGTATGCCATCAGTGAGCCATTTTCCACTGCCGGCAAGGTGAACATGAATTACCAGATCATCCCCTTCACCGGCATCGAGCGCTCGACGGCACTGCACGGAGCACTCTACCCCGTGCGGGTGATGGCCATCCGCAGCAGCACCGGCCGGTCATTGCTCCCCTACAAACAGTGGGGATCTTCCGCGCGCCTCACCTACCGCTACCCGATCAATGTGCCCGAAACGCTCCAATACTTTCAGGATCGTTTTGCGGACAGTGCCAGCGGCCATGTCTTTAAATCGGCCTCGGAAATCTGCGAGATTCCGTTGATTCCCAGCAATGACACCTCGGCCAACGCGACCATCCCGCTGATTGGCGACCCCTACGGCTACAACGGAACCATCACCCGCAGCACACTGGATGATTTCTGGGAGGCCAATCGCGTGACCGGCGACAACCTGCGCGAACAGCCTTACAATGTGCTGTATCCGCGACTGACGACGCGCTCAAACACCTTCACCGTTCACGTGTGGGTGCAGACCCTTAAAAAATTACCGGGCACCGATCCGACGAAGTGGGTCGAGGGGAAAGATCGGGTGACTGCGGAATTTCGCGGCTCCTATCTCATCGAGCGCTATCTCAATCCAGCCGAGGCGGACATCCCCGACTATGCCAGCAACCCGACCGGGAATTTGAATCCGTTTTATCGCTTCCGAATCATCAGTGCCAAGCAGTTCGATCCCTGACGCACGACAAGCACGCGCACACGGGAACACCAAAATATTTTTCCAAATCCATGACCACAAAAACTCGCATCCTTCTTCTGGCCGCCGCCACATTCCTGTCGCCCACTCTCAGCACTTCGAGAGCCGCCGATCCATTCGTCATTCAGGATTTTTTGAACCATCATTGGCAGGGCGAAGCGGTGAGCTTTGCGCTGGATGCGGACACCAAAAAATCTGCGGAGGCCGGGCGGGTGCTCCTGGATGATGCGGGGAAGCCGGTGGTGTATCAGATCATCCCGGGGGAGCCGGCGAAGGTTCTTTTTCAGACCGATTTGTCGCCCCTGGCGAAGGCATCATTCCATTTTGGCGAAGGCCGTGCCGCCGCGCCCGAGAGTGATTTGCGCATCGAGGAGACGGAGGCGGTCATCCGCCTGACCAATTCGCGTGCCGGCATTTCCATCCGCAGGCACCCGGGGGGCGGAGAGGGGCCGATCGAGGGAATCCGCCTGCTCTCCGGACGTTGGGGGGGCGAGTCGCGCCTTGAGGGTGAGCAGCCCCTGACCTCGTGGACGGCCACGGTCACGGAACGCGGACCGGTGCGGGCGCGGGTTGTTTGTCGCGGCGAATCCGGGGAGGGAAAGACTTGGGAAATCGAGTTCACGCTGCTGGCCGGTCAACCGGAAATTCTGGTGGAGGAGCGTTTCTCACTTCCAGGGGATTCGTGGACCCTGAGTTTTGCGGAGCGTTTTCGTCCGGAGAATTTGTATTATCGGTCTTACCCTCAGAGCCGGGGAGCCGTGGTCACGCCGTCATTGAAGGGGCAGGAGGGGGCTGTTTTTCAATGGGTTCCGTGGTCGCCGTGGTGGGTCAAGGATGCCGGGAAATGGTTTGGCGTTTACGACGTCTCGGATTTTCTCATGTTTGGGGTGCGGGATTCGGAGGTGTGGATTTCGCCTGAGACGGAGCCAGACGCGCGGGCGGCGGGTTTGCCCAAAGTCACTGCAAAGGAGGACGTCTTGTCCATCCGCTTCCCGCTGGATGCCGGAGAGCGTCACTGGCTCATCGCCACCGTGGATCGTACCGCCAGCCTTGCTTCCGCCACCGAAAAAACACTCGAGCAGGCACCCCTGCCACAGAAATCCGTCATTCGCCAGGAATTTCCACTGGATCGCATCAAAGACGAGGTTCTCCAATGGGACTCCACGGCGGAGCAACACCCGCATCTCCTCATCAGCAAAACGGAGGTGGAGGCACTGCGCAACGAAGCACAACCCCCCGCCAAGCCGGCCCGGGACACAGCGATCACAAGCAACACCCTGAATCAGTTCCTGCCGTATTATCTGCAAACCGGTGACGCCGAAACCGGGGAAAAGCTCGCCCAGACCGTCATGGAATGGGCCCAGGAGAGCGTCAATGCCTACTTCGAGCAAACCAGCCACTATTCGTTTGGTTTTGCCCCGCACCATTCCCAGGGCCTGATCCCGCTGGCCAATCTCGCGGATGTCGTCCTCGGCTCCGGCCTCCTGAGTGAGGAACAGGCCGCACGCCTGCGCGCTCAAATCGCCTTCCTGAGCTACACTGTGGCCCGCCCGGATTTCTGGTCTCCCGAACGCGGCTTTGCCGCCAACCCGAACATGACAACCTTTGTTTCCGCCTATCAGGTGGCCCTGGGAGCGCTCATCAACTCGCACCCCGAAGCCCGGCAGTGGGTTCAGAGGGGATTGACAGAGCTGAAGCGTCAGTTGGATGAATGGTCCGACAGCGGTGGTGGCTGGCTCGAAGCACCCCACTACGCCATGGCCTCGTATCATTTCCTCCAGACCGCATTCCTCATGGCCCGAAACAGCGGCTTCGAGAACCACACCTTCGACCCCAAAATGAAAAAGGTTCTCGAATGGTTCGCCAAAATCAGCACCCCGCCCGACCCACGAATCAAAGGCTGGCGGCACCACCCTCCCATCGGGAACACCTACCGGTTCGAACCAGGCGCAGAATATGGAATCGCCGCCGGAATCTGGAAAGATCATGACCCGACATTCGCAGCCAACCTGCGCTGGATGCATGAACAACAGGGAAACCCGGACACCGGCATTGGCGGAGCGTGGCCGACCCTGGCCGGTTACCGGCCCCTGTTTCTCAAAAGGAGCGAGTCCCTGACGCCCAAAGCTCCGGACTACGGCAGCGAGCTGTTTCCGGAAACCGGCGTCGTCCTCCGCAATCGCTACAACACCGGCAATGAAACCCTGCTCTACATGATCGCCGGTTCCCACTACCAGCACTATGACTACGATTCCGGAAGCATCACCCTGTGGGGCAAAGGAGAACCGATTGCCGACGATTTTGGATACAACGGACGCATGCCCGTGGCGGATCACAGCGCCGTCGAATCCCCCTACTCGGACGGCCTCAACATGCGCATCCAGACCTTTGCCCCCGCGAAGGAAGCCGACTACGTACATGGGAAGCTCGGTCAGTGGAATCGGCAGATTCTTTTCGTGAAGGATGACGACCCAATGGCTCCGAATTATTTCTTTATTGCGGATAACCTGCTGGGGAAAACCTCCGCCACATGGCGGCTCTGGCTGGCCGGCCCGGATGTGAAACTGACGCCGCAGGGCGCGGTGTATTCCAGCAAGGGCAGGGTGGATGCCGACATCCAATTTTTGTACCCTGCTGACGCGGCTCTTTCGGTGGAACCGCGCACTCATGAAACCTACGGCCTCGGTGCCGACGGAAAATATGCAAAGCAGTCCGTCACCTTAAATGGCCTGACCGCCCACGCCAGAACGGCACGCTTTGACACGGTCGTTTACCCGCGGCTCAAGGAGGAAAAACCTCCGGTCATCACGTCTCTGGCTGACGGCAGGGGGGTTCGGGTGGTCACCACCGCCGGAACGGATTATTTGTTTCTGAGTGATAAACCCTTTCAGTTTAAGGACGAGCCGGTGGAATTCGAGGGGACGGCCGGAGTCATCCGCCTCCGTGAAAATGGCGGGACGCTTCTGTTGGGTGAAAAGGGGATGATTTCCTACAAAGGCAAGAAACTGGAATCCGACAAGGCGGCGCAAAAATCCCTGTGAGCGGATGCCAGGTCGAATGCTAACGGTGCGCGGGCGGAGGAATTCAGGAAGAGAGCGGGAAGAGACATGATGGCCATTTTGCGTGTGCTCCAAATCCTGGCGGTGGCCGTCGCGCTGGGAATCTTTGGGTGGGTGATTTTCCGGCATCCCGCCGGGGAAAAGCTTCCCGAGGGCGGCGTCCTGCTCAAGGTCAAGGGCCTCGATGTCGGGATGTGGCCGCTCGGGATGGCCCGGGGAGAGGCGCTGGCCGAGTTTCAGAAGCTCCACCCGCATGTCGAGGTGCGCAATTTCACGAGTTTCCGCATCCCCGGAGACCTGAACATCGCCTCGGAGATGATGGCCTTCGCCGCGCGCTCCGCGCCGGATGTCACCTTCACCTACATCCACCGTCTCCAGTTTTTTATCGAACAGGGGTTTTTTCATCCGCTCAATGAGTTCATCGGCAGGGACACCAATGGGGACGGGGTTCTGGACGACGAGGAAATTCGCTGGAAGCCGTGGCTGGACATCCCTCCCCTGTTCCGCCAGATGGGCATGCGCGGCTCGACCGTCTATGCAATTCCGATGGGGTCGTGGTTCAGCGTCATGGCCTACCGGCGTGACCTCTTCGAGGCGGCAGGCCTTGACTCCGAAATGTTCCCAAAGGATTTTCCCTCGTTCTTTGCAGCCGCGCAAAAAATCTGTGCGCTCTCGATCCGGCATCCGGAGCGGCGGCGTGTCTATGCCATGCCGCGCGATCTGAACGGATTTTTTCAGATGCTCCTCTGGTCAGCCGGTGGTGCGCCTGGCGTCGGTGATGTGCTTCGGCGGAGCACCGGGGAAGTGGTCGCACGGGTTCTGCCCGAAGAAAATCCGGCGGAGAAAGCGCGCGCCCTGGGCCTGCGACCGGAAGACGTGGAAATCCGCTGGCGTGCCGTGTTTGACGATGAACCCACGCGGGAGGCGCTCACGGCAATCTGGAAGCTTTTTTGGCAGCCGTGGATTCTCAATCCACAGACCAACGAGCCGCTGAACCTTTCACGAGAAGATCTCCAAAGCGGGCGCGTCCGTTGTCCGCAGACGGGACAGATGATTGCCTTGGCCGGGGTTCCCGGCGGAGTCCAATATGGGGTCTGTCCGCCCGCACGAACACAGGCGTCGCTGGGCGAGTCGGATATGGATCTGTTGCGTCAGGGCGAGCTGGCCATCCTCCCGGTACAGAACGACACCATCAAGGATTTTGGCAGGGAGATCGGTCGCTACGGGTTCGCGCTCCCGCCCGCGCTCCAGCCCGGAGGAAAACCGGCCGTCATTGCCATCCCGATGCTCTATGGACTCAACGGCGACTTGCGCGGCAAACAACTGCGCGGCGCATGGGACTTTCTCTCGTTTCAGAGCAGCCCGGAATGGAAGCGCATTGTCACGCGCAGCCTCTTCCAGCAGGGCTATCCGGAAGCAATATCCCCCGAGGACGCGGAACGCTTCGGAACCGAGGAAGACATCCGGAACATTCCCGAAGAGTGGGTTCGGGTCAATCGCGAGGCCATGCGCCACGCACGGGTCATCCCCTACTTCTCCGGCTACGCACAGGCCGAAACCGAGTTTTTCGCGCGGACGCTCCGCAAGCTCTCCGACACTCCCGACATGGACATCCCGGCTGTTCTTCAGTCTGTGCAGAAGGACGTGGACGAGCGCGTCCTGCGCCCGCCGGGCGAAGGCAAGAGCGGGCTGGCCTGGGCCGTGGCGGGAATTTTTCTGATCGGCTCGGTGGGGGCGACCGCATGGGGGATTGCCTCTGCGGCACGGTTCGGCTCCTCAAAATCCGGCAGTGCCTCGCCGTCGCGACCGATGCGCATCCAGATCATTTTTTGGGCACTGGCCTTGCCCGCCGTCCTGAGCGTTCTGCTATGGAATTATTACCCCGTGCTGCGCGGATTCCTTCTCGCCTTCCAGGAATACCGGCTGGACGGCAGCTCGCAGTGGATGGGCCTCGCCAACTTTGTCGAGAGCGTCTGGAGTGCCCGCTTTTGGCTGACCATCTGGAACTCGGCGAAGTTTATCGCGTTGAACATGGGATTGGGATTTTTTGCGCCGATTGCGCTGGCTGTGCTCCTGCATGAAATCCCGCGCGGCAAGTATTTCTTCCGCACTCTGTTTTTCCTTCCTGCCGTCACCAGTGGCCTGGTCATCATGCTGTTGTGGATGACGATGTACGATCCGTCAGCAGACGGGTTGTTTAACCGTCTTTTGCGTCCGCTGGTGGAGGGTTGGAATGGGTTGGCACCGGAGGCGCTGGACATTTCCTGGCCGATCCGCTGGCTCCAGAACCCGCGTCTGGCCATGATCTGCGTGGTGATCCCGGCCATTTGGGCGGCGATGGGAAGCGGCTGCCTGATCTATCTCGCCGCTCTCCAAAGCATCGGACCGGATCTGTACGAAGCGGCGGAAATTGACGGCGCGGGGTTTTTCAAAAAACTCTTCCACGTCACGCTCCCCTATCTGCGCCCGCTGCTCATCATCAACTTTATCGGCGCTTTCATCGGCTCCGCGCACGGCTGGAACAACATCTTTGTCATGACCGGCGGCGGGCCGGACTTGTCCACCCAGGTGGCCGCCCTCGAAATTTGGGCCAATTCGTTTCTCTTCCTGCGCTTCGGTCTGGCCACCGCGCAGGCGTGGATACTGGGAGCGATGATGATCGGGTTCACGGTGTGGCAGATCAAGCAGATGCAGAAAATGGAGTTCAGAAAAGCGGAGGCCTGGTGAGATGGCGGGACTTGTCGGCAATCCGAAAATGAACCGCAATGCGCGCTGGCTCCTCGCAGCGTTTTACCTCCTGCTGAGCCTGGGCGGACTCACCATGGTCTATCCCTTCTGGCTCATGCTCACCGGATCAGTCTCGGGAACTTTCGACTTCAAAGACCGAACCCTCATCCCACGCTACCTCCACGACCGCAACGAACTTTTTCAAAAGTTTTTGGTTCAGCGCTACAACGATTTCAAATCCCTCCGCACCATCTATGATGTCCAGGATGCGTTGCGACCGTCCGACTTGCGGGGCCGCATCCTGGCACCCGCACCGAACCAGGCACCCCCACCCACACTCATCGCCGACTGGAGGCAGTTTCTCCAGTCGGCAGCCGACCCCGCCTGGCTGACGGTGGCCGACAAGGAACGCACAACATTCCTCTATCGCGAATGGCTCGAAGCCCGCTTCAGCGGCCCCGCTCCGCCTGAGGGGGATGATCCCCAGTGGGCCACACAGTCGCCCATCGAGCGCATGAATCGCCGGTATCGCCTGATGGAACCCACCTTCGCGTTTATCAGCCTTCCGGAATGGAAGCCCGGCCAGGATGCGCAGGGGCCGATCCATGCCGATTATCTCGATTTTCTCAAATCCCTGCCTCCGGGCTCCCTCATGGTGATGGATCCCATCTCGGCCACCGCAGCCGGAGCGGGCGATTCCGGCTCCATACGGCGCGGCTGGGCCGATTTCCTGCGGGCCAAATACGGCACAGACTCCGCGCTGGCTGCCGCATGGCAGACCCCCGGCGCGAACCTCGACACCGTGGACGTACCCTGGCGGGCCGAAGACGCCTTCGAATTTATCGGAAACGAGACTGCCCTGCGCTGGCGTATGGCGACCGAGAATTACCGCTGGGTTCTCAAGTTTCTTTTTCAGCGGGGGCGGGCGTTTCAAAACACGCTGATTCTTGTCGTGACCTCGATCGTGGTTGCCCTCCTGTTGAACCCGCTGGCCGCCTATGCCATCAGCCGTTATCCCGGTCGCCAGAGCCGCGTCGCGATGCTGCTGATGATTCTGACCATCGCCTTTCCGGCCGAGGTGGCCATGATTCCCAGCTTTCTCCTGCTGCGCGATTTCCATCTGCTGAACACCTTCGCGGCATTGATCCTTCCGGGCGCGGTCTCAGGCTTCAGCGTGTTTTTGCTCAAGGGATTTTTTGATGGTCTGCCCGAGGAGCTTTTCGAGTCCGCGACGCTGGATGGTGCCGACGAGATGCAGGTTTTTTGGAGCATTGTCCTGCCACTGTCACGGCCCATTCTTGCGGTCATCGCGCTGGGGACCTTCACGGCGGCCTATGGCGGCTACATGTGGGCACTGCTGGTCTGTCAGGATCCGGAGATGTGGACGCTGATGGTCTGGCTTTTCCAATTTCAAATCAACCATGCGCAGATGCCCTGGCTGGGCATGGCGGCCTTTGCCGTCGCATCCATCCCCACCCTCCTCGTCTTCCTTTTCTGCCAACGCCTCATCCTCCGCGGCATCATCATCCCAACCGAAAAATAACCAGACAACCGTGAACCATCCCATCCACCACTACACCGTTAAAACACACAAAGGCCGTCCGCTCCTCTTTGAGAATGGGAAGCCGCGTCCGCTGATCATGTATTGTCCGGGAAATGCTTTTGGCAATGTTTCCCGCGAGGATGTGGACCGTTTTCTCTCGGCAGGAGTGACCGATTTCTACCTGTGGGTGGGCCGCGACGAGACAGAGAAGGATGGCTTCACCACGCCCTTTTGGCAGCAGGTCAACCAGCTCGGTGAGCCAAGGATGGTCTCGCCCGAGCGCTTTATTTCCCTGCCGGAGAAAATTGAGTACATCATTCAGCGGGCACCGGACGCGCGCTTTCTCCTGCGCTACTACGCGCATGCTCCCAAGAGCTGGAAGGCCGCTCACCCTGAGGAAATGGCGGTCAATGAAGAGGGAACCCATCTGAACGAAACCTCGCTGGCCAGTCTGCGCTACGAGGAGGACCACCGGCGCGCCCTGCGGCACATGCTCGCGTGGATTGAGAGCCAATCGTGGGCATGGAGGGTCTTTGGCTACATCACGCTGCACGAGTTCGAGGGAACAACGTTATACTCCTGTGAGGGGGGATGCTACGATTACAGCGAGCCGATGCGCCGGGCCTTTCGCGAATTTGCGCCGCAATGGGAGGACATTCCCACCAACCGGTTTTTGCGGGAGAGAATTGAAGGCGGTGCCATGAATTGGCCGGAGCCCGGCACCACCCGCATCGAACGCGACTATTGCGAACTGGTGCGGCGGCTTTTTCTGCGCCGCTGCCAGATTTTTCTGGAGACCGCACGTGAGACCGTCGGCTCTCGAATGGTCTTGCTGGGAATGGACGCGCTCAAGCAGGGGATGCAGGGCTGGATTTGCAGTCCGTTTTTTGAAGGGAAACGCCCGCGGGTTCATCATTCCCACATGCTGGCTGCTTCCGGTTCCATCGCTGCGGAGGAGGTGTTTTCCCTTCCGGGTTTCAACGTGCTCAATACCCCCTACGACTACATTTACCGGCACATGGGGGGCTCGCCGGAGCCGGAGGGGATCGTGGACAGTTGTACCGTTCGCGGAACTCTGTTCCTCGTCGAGAACGACTGCCGCTCTTTCGCGGCGCACGAGCGCGAGAGCTACGGCTATTACCGTGACGCAGCCGAGGTACAGGCAGGGATGTGGCGCGAGGCGGCGGCAGCGATTGCGCGGGGCTACCAGACGTACTGGATGGATGTGACCAGCTTCCCATCGCCACGGGGCGGCTACTTTCGGGATCCGGCCATCGTCGAGACCATCCGCTCGATCGTGCCGGTCATGCGGCGCAGCCTCGAATGGGAACACATCGAGACACCCAGTGTGGCCATGATTATTGATGACCGCGCCGCCTTATGGGAAGACCTCTCAGCGGATTTCCAGAATCTCTCCGTGATGTGGCAGCGGCTCACGGGACTGGCCCACATCGGTGCTCCCTATCGCATTTATTTATGGGAAGACCTGGCAGCCGGACGCATCCCGGATCACCGGTTTTTTATCTTTCCCAATCTTTTTTACATGGATGAAACGCGCGAGGCGGTGCTGCGCGAGCGGGTGTGCCGCAACGGGCACGTGGTGCTTTGGGGGCCAAGCACAGGTATTACCGATGGCAAATCCCTCAGTGACGAATGGGCCACCCGCATCACCGGCATGCCCATGACGCTCCTACACGAAAATTGGTCGCGTCAGGTCGTTCTCACGCGCTTTGATCATCCGATCACGCACAGACTTCACGGCGCGATTTCTTACGGCGACAGTATGCCTTATGGCCCAATTCTTGTGCCCGAACGCGACCCCTCCGTCTCTGAACAGGGCATCGCCCTGACCACCCGTGGGATCAACCGCCCCGGACTGGTCATCAAGGAACTTGGCAAGGGAGATGGTCGCTGGACAAGCATCTTTTCGGTGGCCGCACCACTCCCGGCCAACCTCCTCCGTGAAATGGCCCGCCATGCAGGAGCGCACATCTATTCTGAGGAAAATGACGTGATTCTCGCCTCGCGCAATTTCCTGGCGGTACATTCGGTGCGGGGCGGACGCCGGACAATCCGGCTCCCCCAGCTCTCTTCGGTACGGGATGCGGTCACCGGCAAGGAAATCAGCCCGTCCACCGACGTGATCAATCTCGACATCCAACCGCCACAAACCCGGCTGTTTTTGCTCAATTTATGATGACGCACAAAAAAATCGGTGTGGGTCTCATTGGCTGCGGAACCGTGGCCCGCTATGGGCACCTGCCAGCGATTGCTGAAAGCGACGGCCTCAAGCTGATTGCGGTAGCCGACCTCTCCGAGGCGGGCCGCAAGGAGGCCGAAGATCGCTATGCGGTGGACTCCTACGCGGAGTACAACGACCTGCTGGCCCGCGAAGACATCGCAGCCGTTTCTCTGACCACCCCGCTGCCAACACACTACGAAATTGCCCATCGGGCCATGGAGTCGGGCAAACATGTTTTTTGCGAAAAGCCGTTTGTCGAAACCATCGCCGAAGCCGAAGAATTGCGCCAGCTCGCCACCCAAAAAGGGCTGCTCTTTGGGTTAAACTTCGAGTACCGGATTGACGAGCCGACGATTCGCATGAAGGCGGCGCTGGATGCGGGAGACCTGGGCCGCCTGCAGGTGCTGCGATTCGCTTACAACTGGAGCGCCCACGGATTGACCGGCCCGCTGGGTCTGCGACGCGCGGAATTTTTACGAAACGGCGGCGGCTGCATGGACTGCGGCGTCCATTACCTCGACCTGGCCCGCTATTTTTCCGGAAGCGAATTTGCCCACTTGGCCGCGATGGGACAATGGACAGAACCCCAATTCCGGTACCCGGGCCACCTGCTTCTACAAGCCAGAATGACTTCCGGCGCACTGGCGCAATTCGAAGTCAGCTTTATCTATACCCATGCCAGTCGCGACCGGACATGGTTCATGCAACATGAAATCATTGGCGACCGGGGAATGGCCTCCTGGCAGGCAGACACGCCCTTCCTCAAAATCAGCAGCCAGAAAGATTCTCCGGATGAACTGGGCGGCGTTTTGCAGATTGTCACCGAAAACGGTCACTCCGTGGAACCCCTTGGCTCCAATAAACCCTTTGCCCGAGTCTATGCCGAATGGGAACGCTGCCTGCGGACGGGAACTATGCAAGGAAGCCCCCTCGCCACTGTCCATGACGGATGCCAGGCCACCGAAGCCATGATCCGCACCCTGTCCGCCGCTGACGCAGAACGGAAATCACACGAATAAAAGCCCGAAGACGACAGATGCCCACCCCACAAGTCTGACGGTCTGTTCTGCGGGCCCGACCGTCAGGGCGGATCGCCGTGGCCTCCGGGTTTGCAGGAGAACCTTCTTCCGACCCTATTCCCTCAGAGCTTCCCGGCAAACTCCTCGAGGGTTTCGCACGTGGCCGCCGCCGCGAGCAACCGATCCAAATCCTTCTCCGCGCTGACTTCCTCAATGGCCTCGATAAGCCCCGACGGCACACGCTTGTGCCGGAGCTTCAGGATTTTTTCTATTGCCTGGCGTTGA
>JAJTZA010000129.1 GCA_021463905.1 Terrimicrobiaceae bacterium
GGGGGTTGACTGGACGGGTGCGGTTGCAGTTCACCGATCCGGCCGACCACCTGAAGGTGGCGACGCTGCCGTTCACCACCGACCTGGCCGACTGGGACCTGCCCCGCCTCCACGACGTGCTCGGCCTGCACCGTCACGTCGTGCGCCTCGTCGAGCTCGGCGAGGACCGCGCCCCGGCGAGCTACGTGGTCAAGGAGCTGCCCGACCACCTGGTGCTGCGCGAGTACCGCCTGCTGCGGGGGCTGGCCGAGGACCGGCTGCCCACGGCGGAGGTGGTGGCCGCGGTCACCGAGCGCACGGGGGGGCGCGACGGCCTGCTCATCACCCGCCACCTCGACTTCTCGCTGCCCTACCACTCGCTGCTGTCGGGGCGGGGGATCGAGATCGCGTCGCTCGGCGACCGCCTGCTCGACGCCCTCGTCGGCCTGCTGGCCCGGCTCCACCTGGCCGGGTTCTTCTGGGGCGACTGCTCGCTGTCCAACACGCTGTTCCGGCGCGACGCCGGGGCGCTGTCGGCGTACGTCGTCGACGTCGAGACGTCGGAGCGCCACGACGCCCTCACCGACGGGCAGCGCCAGTTCGACCTGCAGATCGCCACCGAGAACGTCGCCGGGGGGCTGCTCGACCTCGAGGCGGGCGGCCGGCTGCTGGCCGGGATCGACCCGTGGGAGATCGCCACCAACATCGAGGTCCGCTACGGCGACCTGTGGGGGGAGCTCACCGGGACCCAGGAGTTCCAGCTCGACGAGACGTGGCGGGTGGTGCAGCGCATCGAGCGGCTGCACGACCTCGGCTTCGACGTGGCCGAGATGGAGCTGATCGCCGACGAGGAGGGCCACCGGCTGGTGATGGTCCCGCGCGTGGTGGAGAGCGACTATCACCGGGACCGGTTGGCCGCGCTCACCGGGTTGGTGGCCGGGGAGAACCAGGCCCGGCGCCTGCTCGGCGACATCCGCGGCTTCGCCGCCGAGGCCCAGGCCCAGACCGGACGGGCGCTGCCCGAGAACATCGCCGCCGTGCGCTGGCTCGACCAGCGCTTCGAGCCGGCGATCGCCGCCATCCCCCCCGAGCTGATGGGCAAGCTGCAGGCGGCCGAGCTGTATCACCAGCTGCTCGAGCACCGGTGGTTCCTGAGCCAGCGCAACCAGCGCGACGTGCCGATGGACGAGGCGATCGCCGCCTACGTGGCCGACGTCCTCGCCCACGCGCCCGACGAGCAGCTGAAGATCAACGCCACCGCCGAACTGCTGCTGGCCGACATCGCCCGGGCCGGCCCCGACTCGGGTTACGGTTCCCCGCCGTGAGTGAGATCGTCGAAGTCGCCGGCCGCGAGATCATCGACTCCCGCGGCAACCCTACCGTGGAGGTCGAGGTGCTGCTCGACAGCGGGGTGCGGGGCCGGGCCGCCGTGCCCAGCGGGGCGTCGACCGGCGAGCACGAGGCGGTCGAACTGCGCGACGGCGGGACCCGCTACGGCGGCAAGGGGGTGGCCACCGCGGTGGGCCACGTCAACGGGGAGATCGCCGACACCATCGAGGGTCTCGACGCCCTCGAGCAGCGCGGCATCGACGCCCTGCTGGCCGACCTCGACGGCACGGACAACAAGGGCCGCCTCGGGGCCAACGCGATCCTCGGCGTGAGCCTCGCCGTGGCCAAGGCGGCCGCGGCCGAGCTCGATCTGCCGCTGTACCGCTACGTCGGGGGGGCCAACGCCCACGTCCTGCCCGTTCCGATGATGAACGTGGTCAACGGGGGCGTCCACGCCGACAACTCGATCGA
>JAJTZA010000013.1 GCA_021463905.1 Terrimicrobiaceae bacterium
GGAAGCTGGCGCAAATTGATGGCGGCTTCGTCCGGCTTTCTGGCGGTCTTGGTTTTGGTTTGGGAAGAGTCGGCCAAACGCAGGTCGGCCAGAGCATCCCTGGGGGGCTGGGAACGGTATTCGGCGGCCAGGGGCGGTGGTCGCCCGGTTGCGCCCAGCCGCGCATAGGCAAGGATGCCATCGGCTATGGAGCGGGCCAGCCGCGTCCGCCACTCCGGGGAGGCCACCTGGCGGGCATCGGACGCATTGGAAAGAAACCCTCCCTCAATCAAAACAGCGGGAATTTTTGTTTCGCGCAGCACGGCAAACCGCGCCCGTTTCACGCCGCGGTCCGCCATGTCGAGCTGGCCGTGCATGGCGTGATAGATCGAGGTGGCGAGCACAAAGCTGGGCAGTTCCGAGGCATTGCCTTTTTCCCGGATCATGTCGCGTTCGAGCAACTGGTCGTAATCCGTCGAGGGAGCACCGCGCGGGGTCACACAAAAAATCTCGAACCCTTGTGCGGCGAGGTTGGATGCCGAGTTGAAGTGCAGGCTGACGAAAATCGCGCCGCTGCTGCTTTTGGAATTGGCGATGGCGGATCGTTGGGGGAGTTCGAGTGAGACATCCGCGTTGCGGGTCATGATCACGCGCAGGCCGGAGGCTTTCAGTGCGTCGCGGACGCGGCGCGCCAGATCGAGGGTGAAGTTTTTTTCAAACTGCCTTGCGCCCGATGTGCCCTTGTCGGAGCCACCATGTCCGGCATCGAGGACAACCAGGCCGGGCCGCGAGATCCCCGGTGCCCGCTCAGGCCTCAGTGCCGGCTCGATGGTCTCGGATAAGTCCAGCCGCGCGACCCATAGCCGCCCATCGCGCTCCGGCGTGGGAAAGGCCAGCCAGTACCGCAGTCCGTTGATCTGCATCTCACGAACGTTTTTTTGAAAAGCCAGCGATCGCCGACCCTCCTGGTAGGTATGGGCGGTGGAGCCGGGGGACAGCCCATAGAACTCCGCCACCTGCTGCGCCGGCACATGGTCGCGCCCGTCAAAGCGGCGTATCTCCCATTCGACAGCGGAAGCCTGCGCCAGCAGTCCCAGAATCAGAAGAATGGAGGCTCCCGCCGCTTTCATGATTCCGGGCCGGTTCAGCCGGAGCTTTGCGGCAGGGCGCGCGGATTGAAGTCCCCCGCGTGGTACGAACTCCGGACGAGCGGGCCGCTTGAGACATGGCGGAATCCCTTTTTGCGGGCGATGTCACCGTAGAGTGCGAATGTTTCCGGTGGCACGTATTCCACGACGGGGAGGTGCTGCGGGCTGGGCCGCAGATACTGGCCCATGGTCAGCACCTCGACGCCCGCCTCACGCAAGTCATCCATGGTTTGAAAAATTTCCATCTCGGTCTCACCCAGGCCCAGCATGATCCCACTTTTGGTCACCGCCGCGATGCCCAGCTCGGCCGCCAGTTCCTTTGCGCGACACAGCACCTGCAAGGAGAGACGGTATTTTGCCCGTGAGCGCACCTGCGGGGTGAGGCGCTCGACGGTTTCCACATTGTGGTTGAACACTTCGGGGCGCGCTTCCAGGACAGTTCGCAACGATTCTTCACGACCCCGAAAGTCCGGGGTGAGCGTCTCGATGACCGCATCCGGCAATACCGCGCGGATCGCTCCGATCGTCCGCGCGAAATGGCCCGCCGCGCCATCCGGAAGATCATCGCGCGCCACGGAGGTGACCACCACGTGCCGCAATTTCATGCGTACCGCCGCGTCGGCCACCCGCTGCGGCTCATCCTCCTCCAGCGGAAATGGCTTGGCAGTGTCCACCGCGCAAAACCCGCAAGCCCGCGTACAGCGATCCCCGGCGATCATGAATGTCGCGGTGCCGCTGCTCCAACACTCCCAGCGGTTCGGACACTGGGCACTCTCGCAAACCGTGTGGAGCTTTAAGTCCGAAATGAGCGTTTTTGTGGAAAAGAAAACCGGATGGGATGGCAGGCGAACCTTGATCCAGTCCGGCTTCCGGGCTTGATGCAGAGCAGGGTCTATCTTAGGCGTCACAAAACCACTCTCACCCACGGACGAACATTCTTCCAGTCTGAATTTCTCAAAAATTCCCACCGACCCGGTTCTCGGAAGGTTTTTGTCCCGCCCCGGAAAATCGGATGCTGCCAGGCATTTTCATTGATATCGGTTGTGGCAGCATCCCCTTTCTGGTGCCGCAAAAATGCTCGCTCACCCTCCTCCAGCAGACAATAATGAGTGACGCAAACAATCGTATGAAATGCCTCGTCCTGCTCCTCGCCATTCCCACGGTGGCCTTCGCCGCGCCCGGGCTCACCATCTACAATCAAAACTTCGCCGTGGTGCGCGATACCATCCCGCTCGATCTCAAAGCCGGTGTCAACGACGTGATTTTCGAGGGGGCCACCGCACAACTTGAGCCGGATTCGGTGATCCTTCGCGATCCTCAAGGCCGCCCAATTTCCATTCTCGAACAAAACTACCGCAACGACCCCGTGACCCAGTCACTCCTGCTCTCGCTTTTCGAGGGGAAGGAGATTGATTTTTTCGTTCGCGAGGTCAACAAGCCCGACCGCATCGTGCGCGGCAAAGTGATCCGTTCCGGCTACGGGCAGCCCGGGGAGGCCAGCCAGCCGGTGATCGAGGTGGATGGGAAAATTCAATTTGGATTGCCCGGATCGCCGGTGTTTCCTTCGCTCGGTGATGACACCATCCTCAAACCGCGCCTCGCATGGAAAATCAATGCGTCCAAACCACTCCTAACCGACGCCGAGCTGGGCTATGTCACCGGCGGATTAAGCTGGAGCGCAAGCTACAATCTCGTGGCACCGGAGAAAGGCGACATCATTGACTTCGTCGGTTGGATCACCATGCAAAATCAGAGCGGACGCACCTTTGAAGACGCCAAAATCAAACTTCTCGCCGGCGACGTGAATAAAATCCAGCCAGTCATGGTTGGGTTGGCAATGCCGCGACCTGTTACGATGGCCGCTCCCGTGATGGATGAATCTGCCGTGAGCGAAAAAGCCTTCGATGAATTCCACCTCTACACCCTGGGACGTCCAACCACCCTGCGTGATCGCGAAACCAAGCAAGTCGAGTTTGTCCGTGCCTCCGGCGTAAAATCCGAAACGATTTACGTCTATGACGGCCTCGGCCTCATGCGCCAAGGATTCGTTAGTGGAATGGTCGGTGATAATCCGAACTTTGGAACCCAAAGCAACACCAAGGTCGCCGTGCTGCGAGAATTCAAAAACAGCAAGGAAAACAACCTCGGCATCGCTCTACCGAAAGGCCGTGTCCGCTTTTACCGCACGGATGGAACCAACCTCGAATTCATCGGGGAAAACGAAATTGACCACACGCCAGCCGACGAAATCATCAAGCTCAAAACCGGCGATGCCTTCGATATTGTGGGCGAGCGCAAACGCACCGATTTCAAGGTGAACACCTCCAATAAGTGGGCGGACGAAAGTTTTGAAATCGAACTGCGCAACCGCAAAAAAGAAGCCGTGACCGTCCGCGTTATTGAGCACCTGATGCGCTGGACCAACTGGAAGATCACGGCCAACAGCGACGATTTCACCAAGCTCAACTCCGACCAGATCGAATTCCGCATCGCCCTCAAACCCGGCGAAGAACGCAAGGTCACCTACACCGTTCACTACACCTGGTAGCGCATTATGCCGACGGTCTTTATCAAAACCTACGGGTGTCAGATGAACGAGCGCGATTCCGAGCAGGTGGCGCGGTCCTTGCAGACGCGGGGCTACCGGTTGGTGGGGGACGAAGCGGAGGCGGATGTCATTCTGCTGAACACGTGCAGTGTGCGCGACATGGCAGAGCAGAAGGCCATCGGAAAAATGGGGATGTTGGCGCGGCTGCGCGAGAAGAGGCCGCACCTGGTACTGGGTTACCTGGGCTGCATGGCGCAGAGTCGGGGCGCGGAATTGCTGGCCACGACTCCGCAGGTGGACCTGGTGGCGGGCACGCAGAAGTTTCATCGGGTGGCCGACTATGTGGACGACCTTCTCAAGGCCCGTCTCGAGGCGCGCATGGATGATCCGCGCCTGCCCATTGTGGATGTGGGCGAGGAGGAGGGATCGCAGAATACCATCCGCGAACACCTGGAACGCCCGGCGCGGGCCACCGCCTTTGTCTCGATCATGCAGGGCTGCAACATGCGCTGCGCCTTCTGCATCGTTCCGTCCACGCGCGGAAATGAACGCGGACGTCCAATCCCTGACATTGTGGAGGAGGTGATCCGGCTGGCCCGCGAGGGCGTTCGGGAGGTGACGCTCCTGGGCCAGATCGTCAATTTGTACGGTCGTCATGAGTTTCCGAAAGTGGGGAGCAAGAGTCCATTCACGCAACTGCTTGAGGCGGTGGCCGCCATCGAGGGCATTGACCGTGTTCGCTTCACCTCACCGCATCCCATCGGCTTTCGCCCGGATCTCATTGAGGCTTTTGCCCGCATCCCCGAGATGGTCGAGCATGTCCACCTCCCCCTGCAAAGTGGCTCAAACCGCATCCTCAAGACCATGCGCCGCGGATATACGCTCGAAAAGTTTAAGGCACTGGTCACAGCACTGCGCACGACCCGCCCGGGCATCGCCATCACCACCGACATCATCGTGGGATTCCCCGGCGAAACGGATGATGACTTTCGTGCGACGCTCGAGGCTGCGGAGGAAATCTCTTTTGATAACGCCTTCGTCTTTCGCTACTCGAAACGTCGCGACACCCCCGCCGCCGGGATGGAAGGCCAGTTGCCGGAGTCGGTCAAGGAGGAGCGCAACCAGGGACTCCTCGAGGTGATCAACCGCCACAGCGCGTCCAAACTCGCCGCGTTGGTCGGTTCCGAAGTGGAGGTTCTGTGCGAAGGCCCGAGCAAAACCAATGCGCAGCGGCTGACCGGACGAACGCGCACGAACAAAATCACCGTCTTCGAGGGAAGTCCGCGTCATGTCGGAGGGATTTTTTCTGTGCGCGTCGAGCGGGCCACCACCACCACGCTCTATTGCGACCCGGCAATCATGAACGTCTAAGGATGATGTGTGATGCCCACCAACGCATGAACTCACTCTTGTGAACACGGCTTCGATTCTGGATTGGCCACAGGAGCCTACGCCGAGGCAGGCGACGCGGGCGCTGGTGCTCTCGTTGCTCTTTCATCTGGGCCTGGTTCTTTTTGTGGCATTCCTCCTCGGATTGCGTCCGCCCGATTTATTTCCACCCACTCCGGAGGCAGAGGAGTCGGTCATGCAGGTCACGATGATCGAGCCTCCGGTGCCACCATCCCGCCCCGCATACATTGCCACCACGGAATCTCAGCGCAGCACGGAGGCGCCTCCTCAGCCCGTTTTCGACTCCGATAAGGACACACGGGCTGCCGCAGAATCGCCTGCCACCGGGAATCTCCCCCTCCCCTCGCAGGAAGGCGAGGAACCTTCCTCGACCGCCCCAACCGCCTTCGAGAACCGCGAATACACACCGGGGAAAAAACCGCAGGAAAGCGCACCCACCAGCGCACCCGCTCGTCCGGCGGAACCCGTACCACCCACTCCGCGCACCGTGACCAAACCCGAACCGCCGACCCCAACCCCGGCCAAACCTGCGTCACAGCCCACTCCACAGTTTCCTGCCGGCACAGTGGCTCTCCTGCAACCGCTGCGCCCCCAAACCCAGACACGCCCGGAAACCCCGCGCCCAACCCGGCCCGCCGACCAGCCCGCCGAATCGGCACAAGCCCCCGTCCAGCCCGCCACACCAGCTCGCACAGGCTACCAGCCGCAAACCCGCATCACCCGCCTCCGGGGAAATATCTCCAACCGCGGACGCGCGTCCGTGGACGCCGCAGCAACACCGCTCGGACGTTACAAAAAACAGATGTCCGACGCGATCGGCTCGCGCTGGTATTATTACGTCAATGAAGCGATCTCGCTGCTGAATACGGGCACCGTGGAAATGCGGTTTGTGGTGCGAAGCGACGGGAAGGTCGAGCGTCTGCAAATCCTGCGCAACAGCTCGAACGAGAGTTTTGCCGCGACGAGTGCTCGTGCGGTCACGGAAGCGGAAATCCCGCCCATCCCGGATGAGCTGTTGCCCATGCTCAACAACGGGCGCATCGAGGTGGACTACACCTTTACCATCCTCCCGAATTGACCCGGCGGCCTTCTGAAGGCATCTTCCATCCACACGCAACATGACTATCACTCAGCTCGCCATCAGCCTGCAGCCCGTCCTGCATTTTTTTATTCAGGGTGGGGTCTTCATGATCTTTTTGCTCCTGCTCTCGATCATTGCTCTGGCCGTGATCATCCTGCGCGGCCAGGCTCTGCGCGAGGCCGCAGTTCTTCCGCCCGCGTTGGTACGGGAAATCCAACGCCTCGAACCGGAGGACAACCTCGACAACCTGCAACGGCTGATCGCCGCACACCCCTCCCCGCTCGCACGGATTCTGGCCCTCCTCCTCCGCCAACTCTCATGGCCAAAAAGCGAAGTCGTCGAAGCCGTACAAACCCAGGCCCGCCACGAAATCGCCCGCCTCGAAAGCGGCCTCGTCATTCTGGAAATCAGCACCGGGGTCGCTCCGCTGCTCGGCCTCCTCGGTACCCTCTCCGGCCTGGTGGGAATTTTTGCCAACCTCGGCGGCGGCGGAGACCCGGTCAAAGTGGCGCAGGGCATCGCCGAGGCACTCAATACGACCATTGTCGGGCTGGCCGTTGCCGCGCCCAGCCTGACGGCCTACAACTATTTTCA
>JAJTZA010000130.1 GCA_021463905.1 Terrimicrobiaceae bacterium
GCTGACCCTCCACCCGGCATGGAACGACCCGGCAGGAGATTGGAAAATTCTTGTGACCGATCTCACCGCCGGGTTGACTGCTGAAGCTGCTCTTTCTCTTTCGGACGCGAGTGGTCTTCCTAAAACTCCAAGACAGACAGGACAAACGGGACAGACAGGACAGACGGGAAGCACTCTCAATGGCGCGTGATGGCTGACTGGTCCGACTGGATCTGTCTGATCTGCCTTTGCGCTGGGAGAACTCAGGTTTTCCTGGCGCGTTCGCGGGCGATTTCTCCTGCGAAGTAGGAGAAGATCATCCGGGCACCGGCCCGGCGGATGGCGAGGAGGGATTCGTCGCGGGTGCGGCGGTAGTCGAGCCAGCCGAGGCGGGCTGCAGCATGGATTTGTGCGTATTCCCCGCTGACCTGATAGGCGGCGACGGGGAGGGAGGTGTGCTCGGTGACGGCGCGGATCACATCGAGGTAGGGGCCGGCGGGTTTGATCATGAGGATGTCTGCGCCCTCGGTTTCATCGAGCCGACATTCGCGCAGAGCTTCGTGCGTATTGGCCGGATCGAGCTGGTAGGTGGCTTTGGAGAGCGCGTTGTGGCCGGTTTTGCTGCCGACAGCTTCGCGAAACGGACCGTAGAAAGCGGATGCGAATTTTGCGGCATAGCTGAGGATGGGGACATGGGAAACCCCCGCTGCATCGAGGCCGCGCCGGATGGCGCCGACGCGCCCGTCCATCATGTCGGAAGGCGCCACAACGTCTGCCCCGGCTTCCGCCTCCAGAAGCGCCTGCTGGATCAGCAGATCGACAGTGGCATCGTTGGCCACATCCTGCCCCGAAGCGTCCAGAATGCCATCATGTCCATGCGAGGTGTAGGGGTCCAATGCGACATCAGCAATCACAGCGAGGTCGGGAACGGCCTCCTTGAGAGCGCGAAGGGTGCGGGGCAGGAGACCCTCGGGATCCAGGGCGGCACTCCCGGTGGCATCCTTTTTTTCCGGACTAATGCACGGAAAGACGGCCACGGCGCGCAGGCCGAGAGCCCGGACCTCGCGACATTCCTGGAGGAGCGAGCGCAGACTCCTGCGCAAAACTCCCGGCATGGCACCGACCGGGGTGTCGTCCTCTCCCTCCTGCACGAAGAGCGGATAGATGAGCGCATCGGTTTCCACGCGGCTTTCGCAGACAAGCGCGCGCAGCGCGGTGGAACCACGGAGGCGGCGTGGACGAACCAGCAGATCAAGAGACATTGCCGGAGTATGTCTGATCCGGTATAGCCATGACAACATGTCGCTCAAAAAAATCTGGATTGTCGCGGGCGAGCACAGTGGAGACGCCCGCTCGGGCGAGCTGATGCGCGCGATGCTCGAGGAGGAGCCGCGCGTCCAATTTCTCGGAGCGGGTGGCCCGCGCATGGCGGCACTGGCGGGAGAGCCGTTTGATGACTGGATCGAGCAGGCCGCTGTCCTGGGACTGTGGGATGTCCTCCGGCATTACGGGTATTTCCGCAAAAAGTTCCGTCAGATGCTGGAGGCGATTGAGCATTCCGCGCCCGATGCTGTTCTGCTGGTGGATTATCCGGGCTTCAACCTCCGGCTGGCCAGGGCGCTGCGTCAGCGCGGCTACCCGGGGAAAATCCTCTATTACATCAGTCCGCAGGTCTGGGCATGGAACCGGGGACGCATCCCGCGCATGGCCCGGTGGCTCGATCTGATGGTCTGCCTCTTTCCCTTTGAAAAACCCATGTACGAGGCCAGTGGACTGAAGACGGTGTTTGTCGGCCACCCTCTTCTCGAATCGCTGTTGCCTTTGCGGGGTCACGAGTCGCGCGACCCTGACCTGTTGGGATTGTTCCCGGGAAGCCGTCGCCGTGAAGTCCAGCGCAACGGCCCGACCCTGGTGGCCGCCGCACGGATTGTCGCCGCGCACCGTCCGGGGACTCGGTTTCAAGCGGCGGTGGCCGATGCGGGGCATGCCGCGCTGCTGCGCCGTATGGTCGGCGATTTTCCCGTGGAGATTCAGGTGGGCGATGCACATTCTTTGATGCTGCGGGCTGCGGCAGGGATCGTCTGCTCAGGCACCGCCACCCTCGAAGCAGCGTTTTTTGGCCTGCCGTACTGCCTCATCTACAAGGCGGCGTGGCTCACCTTCGAAATCGGAAAACGCCTGGTGGATGTGGACTGCCTGGGCATCGTCAATATCCTCAACAACTATCGGGAAAACCCTCCGCCGAACCCACGCCTGCCCGCCCGCCCGGCCCCGCATGTCGTCCGCGAATTCATCCAGCACTTTGCCCAGCCCGGCCCGCTGGCCGATGAGTCCCTGCGACTCCTGAATTCTCCGTCAGCACAGGAATCCCTCCGCGCCCGCTTTGCGGAGATTCTGGGCGGCCTGCAGGCCGAAGGGGCCTCCCGCCGCGCCGCTGCCGCCCTGCTGGCCGAGCTGGTCTCACCAAGGTGAGCGCATTCTCACAGGGTTCCCTGAAGGCATTTTTTTATCCGTTTGTTCCGGGAAAGCTGCTATAGGGGGCGCATGGCATTTCGCGCATTTGCACCGGGGCGGGTTGAGATTCTGGGGAATCACACCGATTACAATGGCGGGGTGGTTCTCTCTGCGGCGTTGGACGTGGGGATCACGGCGGCGGGTGCCCTGCGTTCGGATGGTGTGATCCGCTTGCGAAGCAGCGAGGTGGAGGAGGTCACCGTGCAGCTCCCGAGCCTGCACCCTGCGGGAAGCTGGTCCGATTATCCGCTCGGCGTTGTCAAACTGCTCAGGGAGGCCGGTGCGGCCATTCCGGGACTCGATGCGGAGTTTTCCTCGACCCTTCCCGTCGGCTCGGGTCTGTCCAGTTCAGCAGCCCTCGAAGTGGCCACCGCCGTTTTGATGATGGAACTGACGGGATTTTCGCTGAGTGCGCTCGATACGGCAAAGCTCTGCCGCCGGGCCGAGAACGAGTTTGTCGGCGTGAACTGTGGCCTCCTGGACCAGGTATCCTCGATCTTTGGCGCGGCGGGACAGGTCATATTTCTCGACTGTCGCGACGAAACCATCTCGACCATCCCCTTCCCGGATGAGGCCGCGCTGGTCGTCATCAACTCTGGAGTAAAACACGCGCTCACCGGAGGCGAATACAACGAACGCCGCGAGAACTGCTTCCAGGCGGCTCGTCTCATGCGCGTTCCCGCACTCCGGGATGTGACTCCCGACCAGCTTTCCAAGGCGCGGCTGCCGGATCGGGTTCATCGGCGTGCGATGCACGTTGTCGGAGAAAACGCCCGTGTTTTTCAGGCGAGGGAGGCGCTTCTGAATGGAAACATGGAGGCTCTTGGGAATCTGATGACGGAGTCCCATCACAGCTCATGCGTCAACTTCGAGAACAGCGCGCCTGAGCTGGATTTGCTTGTGGAGACGGCCCGCGCCATCCCGGGCGTGTGGGGAGCCAGACTGACCGGCGGCGGATTTGGCGGCTCCATCGTCGCTCTTGTCACCCACAATCAGGCGGAACGCGCCGCCATGGAGATCGTCAGAGTTTACAATGCCAGCTCCCATCATCACGGCTCCGCCCTGGTGTGCCGCCCTGGCGACGGCGCATGGATCGCCAATAAAAGAAAAAAAACATTTGACCCGTGTCAGAAATGAGCGACAGTGGGTGTGTTATGAAAACCATCATTATTGCAGCGGTTTGTATCGGAGTGGCTTCTTTGTCGGCGATTGCCTGTTCAGGTGGCGGCTCCTGTGGAGATAAAGGCGAAAAGGGCAAGGATGCTCCCAAGGAGTCCCTGACCCAGCCCGTCAAGTAAGACGAGTCTTCGTATCAACCGTAAAAAACGCGGGAGCTTCGGCACCCGCGTTTTTTTTGTTCTCCTGCAGACGCAGTTGGCCGCAGGCTGCGGCGATGTCATGGCCTTTTTCCCGGCGCAGCGTTGCGGGGATGCCGGCCTCGCGCAGGATGTTGAGGAATGTCTCGAGAGCCTGTTCGGAGGGGCGCTGCCAATCCAGGCCCGGCACCTCATTGTAGGGGATGAGGTTGATCTTCGAGCGGAGGCGTCTGGCGTGTCCGACCAGGAGGCGGGCCTGCTCGGGGGAATCGTTGACCCCTGCGATGAGAATGTACTCGAAAGTGATGCGTTGTTTTTTGCGTTCTGAGAAATAGGCGCAAGCTTCAAAGAGTTCCCCGAGAGGGTGCTTGCGATTCACGGGCATGAGCCTGTCACGCACCGCATCCGTGGCCGCATGGAGAGAGACGGCCAGACGAACCTGCAGCGGCTGATCCGCGAACTCCCGGATGCGTGGCACCAGCCCGCTGGTCGAGACTGTGATCTTTCGGGCACCGACGCCGCCACCCCATGGCGCATTCAAAATCTCAACGGCCCGCATCACATTCGCAAAATTGGCAAAAGGCTCGCCCATTCCCATAAAGACGAGGTTGCTGACACGTTCTCCGGTCGCCGCTTCGACGGCCAGCCACTGCCCGACGATTTCCGCCGCGCTGAGGTTGCGCTTCCAGCCGTCGAGTCCGCTGGCGCAAAACCGGCAGCCGTAGGCGCAGCCCACCTGGCTCGACACACAAAGCGTCCGACGATCCGAGCGCTCGCCGTAAAGAGCCGGCGAGGCCGGAATCAACACCGTCTCAATCAATTGGGAATCCCCAAGCCGCAAAAGAAACTTTTGCGTGGAATCCCCTGATCCCTGAACCCGGACGGTCTCCGGAAGGGCCACGGACAAGCCACGCGATAACCGTCCCCGCAACGCCGCAGGGAGGTTTTTCATGCCCTCGAACGCAAAAACCCGCTTTCCAAAAACCCAATCGAGAACCTGTCGGACCCGGAAGGCGGGTTCTCCCGCCGCCAAAAACCACTCCTCAAGCTCTGCGGGCATCATCCCGGCCAGGTGCTGCAATGGCAAATCGCTCATCCCCACCAGACTGCCACCCCATGCACAAATAGCGATGATTTCCTCCATTCACGAAACTCACAGTGCCAATCCCGACGACTCATTTGTGGAGGCCTCGCGGCTGGGTGAGGGCAATCCTCCAAGACGGCGACGCGGGCAGCGTTATTTTCTGCTTTCGGGAAGGGCGTGGGTGCTGGCTGCCCGGGCTTCCTTTCGCAAGTTTGGCAAAAAGACGGTGAAGATGCCAAGGAGCGGCAGATAGGCGCAGAAGGCGAAGACGCGCTCGATGCCCACCTGGTCTGCGAAGATTCCCAGTGCGGCGGCGGCGATGCCGCTGATCCCGAAGGAGAAGCCAAAAAACATGCCGGCGATCAGTCCGATTTTTCCGGGGATCAGCTCCTGGGCATAGACGAGAATGACCGAAAATGCGGAGGCCAGAATCACGCCGATGACGACCGTCAGCACGGCGGTGGCGGCGAGGCCCACATGCGGCAATGTCAGGGAGAAGGGAGCCGCGCCCAGAATGGAGAACCAGATCACGTACTTGCGTCCGAAGCGGTCACCCAGCGGGCCGCCCAGCAGCGTTCCCGCTGCCACAGCGACCAGCAGCAGAAACAGATAAATCTGCGACTCCTGGACAGATACCCCAAACCGATGGATCAGATAGAACGTGTAATAGTTCGTCAGACTGACCAAATAAAAAAATTTGGAGAAAACCAGGACCATGAGCACGATCATGGCCAGGACGACGCGACGGCGTGGGAAGACCACACGGGAGGGAGGTGCTGACATTTTTTCGGGCCTGGCCCGCCCAAGATTTCCCGCATACCAGTGTCCGATGCGGGAGAGCACAAAGATGCCCGTAAGCGCGAGGAAGCCAAACCAGACAATCGAGCGTTGTCCGTGAGGGACGATGAACCATGCGGCCAGCAGTGGGCCCAGCGAAGATCCGAAATTTCCGCCCACTTGAAAGAGCGACTGGGCAAACCCGCGACGCCGACCCGCCGCCAGATGCGCAACCCGCGAAGCCTCCGGATGAAAAACCGAGGATCCCGCACCCACCAGCGCCGCCGCCACCAGCAGCATGGGAAAACTTTCGGCAAAGGCAATCAGAACCACCCCACAGAGCGTAAATCCCATGCCCGCCGCCAGCGAATACGGCATCGGACGGCGATCCGCGTAAGCCCCAATGACCGGCTGCAGGAGCGAGGCCACACATTGATAAACGAGGGAAATGAAACCAATCTGCGCAAAACTGAGCCGAAAGGAGGTTTTCAACATCGGATAGATCGAAGGCAGCAGCGCCTGGATCGTATCGTTGAGCATGTGCGAAAAACTCAGCGCCAGGAGCACTTCAATCACCGTTCTTCGCGGCGATACTCCCTCCGCCCCGGCAGGACTCATTTTCTCAGACATGGAAAATGCAAACTTTCCGTTCGCGGAGGGGATGCGTCAAGTGAGCAGCCCAAAAAATTTGTGGTTAAGCGGACGAGGTGTGAATCGCGCTTGCAGGACATGCCTCCCGCCCCTCGTCCAATGGGGGCTCAACGGGCTGGCGGCAGCAGGACGTCGAGGAGTGCCGTCGTGTCGGTCATATCCGCAAAGAGATGATCGGGGCGGCAGGCGGCGAGGTCCTCGAGGGAGTAATTCCCGGTGGCAATGGCGACCGTCTTTGCACCGATGGCGCGTCCACATTCGACATCGCGCGGTGTGTCGCCGATCACAAAAATCCGTTCTGGTGGGAAGTCCTCTCCCAGAAGATGGAGGGCGCGGGATCGCGCATGGCGGCCCAGCTCATTGCGGTCAGCATGGTCGTCCGCAAAGGCTCCAAACTCAAAATAGTCCCAGACTCCAAAATGACGTAATTTGAGTTCGGCACCAGCGGCGAGGTTTCCGGTCAGCAAGGCGGTGACGCAGGCGGGGTGGGGTTTGAGGGCTTCCAGCAGGTCGAGGATTCCCGGCAGGATGCGTCCGGGATGTTGGGGCAGTGCCGTGCGCAGTGCATGGAGGTAGGCGTCAAAAAGCGCCGCGCAATTTTCCGGGGTTGCGGGGATGGTGTGTCGGGTCAGGAGGGTTTGAGCGAGGGCGGAGTCCGTTGCGCCGGCGATGGTGATGCCCTCAAGATTTTCCTCGACGCCAAACCGGGTTTTCATGGCCTCGCGCAGGGCATTTTCACCGGCCCCTCCGGAGGTGATCAGTGTGCCGTCAATGTCGAAGAGGAGGAGCCGCCTATCCGACATGGTTGTCAGAATCCTCCGGAGAGGGAGCGCCGCCGGGCTTGCCAAATTTGCGT
Organism: Terrimicrobiaceae bacterium; assembly: GCA_021463905.1. Lineage (GTDB taxonomy): Bacteria > Verrucomicrobiota > Verrucomicrobiia > Chthoniobacterales > Terrimicrobiaceae > JAJTZA01. The sequence continues at coordinate 7,178 of JAJTZA010000130.1, forward strand.
TTGCGTTTGTTGGCCGGGAGCGGGGAGATGGTCATTCCAATGGCGCGTCCGATGAGCTTCGGCTCCATGTCCACATGGCCCATCGTCACGAGATCCTCCTTCACGCGCAAAACCACTTCCATGCCCAGCTCCTGGTGGGCCATTTCCCGTCCGCGAAACTGCAGGTGGACTTTCACCTTGTTCCCCTTGTCGAGAAATTCCTCCGCATGCCGCACTTTGGTCAGATAGTCGTGCTCGTCAATGTTGACTCGAAACTTGACCTCCTTGACCCGTCCGGCGGTTTGCTTGCGCTCTTTGTCCTGCTTCGACAGGTCGTAGCGGAACTTTCCGAAGTCCAGAATCCGGCAGACCGGAGGCTGCGCATTGGGCGCGACCTCGATCAAATCCAACCCCAGGGCGCGGGCCTTGCGCAGTGCCTCGTCGGTACGCAGCACACCCAGTTGTTCGTTGGTGACCCCGTTGATGACGCGGACCTCGCGGGCGCGAATGCGCTCGTTGTAGCGGATGTCTCGGAGGTTAATAAGTCCGCCTCCCTAAGAAATCCGTCCAATCCGCCCAATCCGTCCCAGCGCAAAAAAGCACCCCAAAACAGCGGAGCGGCCCGGTTTTCGACATGCGACAATGCGCTCGGATATACTGGCTCATGCCTGGCATGAGTCAGTTACGGCAGGAAATAAATGGCATGTCGCTTCTCAAAACTTTTTTGTACGCACCACATTTTTTATGGCGCAAGTCTCCCTTGTATGAAATGCCCGATTTCTTGCAAGCAGAATCTTTCAAAATTTTTTTCCGGGGGCGTGATTAAAATTCTTCACTGAGGCATTCTCGGTGCATGGCAATGGAATCAACCGCAGATTTGCGCCGATTCCCACAGATTTTATTAAGAAGGATCCTCAAACCACTGCCGTGATTGGCGCGGCGATGGAAGTTCATCGCGAACTGGGCGAGGGCTTCCTGGAGGCCGTTTATCAGGATGGCCTGGCGGTGGAATGGGCTTCTCTCTTTAATCACACTCGATGATGTGTCTCGTGAGACAAAGGGGTTGCGGCAGGTGGTCTCTGCCGATAGGATTGTCATTTCATGAAATCACCGATAAAAATTGCCGTGACCGGTGCCGCCGGTCAGATTGGATATGCCTTGCTGCCCCGCATTGCTGCGGGTGCGATTTTTGGGCCGGATCAGCCGGTTGAGCTGCGGCTTATTGAAATCCCGCCGGGGATGCGCGCCCTGGAGGGGGTGGTCATGGAGCTGCACGATTGCGCGTTCCCGCTGCTGCGTTCGGTGACGATGACCGACAATCTGGCGGAGGGATTTCGCGGGGTGAACTGGGCGATCCTCGTTGGCAGTGTGCCGCGCAAGGAAGGGATGGAACGCAAGGACCTTCTCGGCATCAATGGGAAAATTTTTATCGCGCAAGGGCGGGCCATTATGGAAAACGCGGCTTCCGACATTCGTACGCTTGTGGTGGGAAATCCCTGCAACACGAATTGCCTGATCGCGATGAGCAATGCTCCCGATGTCCCCAAAGACCGTTGGTTTGCGATGACGCGCCTGGACGAAAACCGTGCCAAGACACAGATGGCATTAAAAGCGGGGGCGCACTGGAGCGAGGTGACCAACCTGGCCGTCTGGGGGAACCATTCGAGCACAATGTTCCCGGATTTCTACAATGCAAAAATTGGCGGACGTCCTGCCACGGATGTGATCACCGACACCGCGTGGCTCGAAGGGGACTTCATCAAAACCGTACAACAGCGCGGAGCGGCCATCATCAAGGCGCGAGGACTCTCCTCGGCCAAAAGTGCCGCCCACGCGGCTATTGAAACCGTCCGCTCCATCGCACACCCCACCCCGGCAGGGGATTGGAACAGCGTCTCCATCCTCTCCGATGGCTCCTATGGCGTCGCCAAGGGCATCATCACCTCGTTCCCAACCCGCTCCGACGGTCACTCGGTCGGGATCGTACAGGGATTGCCCATCCAGCCCTTCGCCCAGCAAAAAATTGATCTGACCATCCAGGAGTTGCTCGAGGAAAAAGCCATGGTGGCAGACCTGCTCGGCTGAGTGGTCTGCCATCCGATGGGCCTCCCTGCTGTGGGTGCTTGTGCCGCAGCAGGTCAGGAGGGCTGTGGAGTCAACGGGGGCCGGGTCTGCGGGGGCCTCCGGGGCCCGGACCTGCGGGCTCACCGCCCTCATCTTCGATGGTGAGCTTGTTTTGCTTCACGAGATCCCCAATTTTTCCCGTGCTGTCCACCAGCCAGACACTCTTCTTTTTCTTGCCGCCGGGAGCCGCGACAAAAACTCCGGAGAAGGGATTCGACTCGCTCCGGCCCTCGAAATTCGTACCGTATTTTTTCGCGAATTTGGAAGCCTCTGCGGAGGGGATGACCACCAGAATCCGGCCACCCGGCTTGTAATTGCGGCGATCCAGCGTCATGACATGGAAAAATGCCAGGTCGGGGTGCGGGCTTTTCCATTGGACGGGCTGGACGAACGAGACGTCGAGCGTCACTTTTTTCCCCTCAAACTCGGAGGGGGTTGTCAGCAGGTATTCCGCCGTGCGTTGGGAGCCGGCTGCATGAAGCCGGGGAGCCACCACCGCGAGGAGGACCAGTAGGAAGTAAGGGAATGTCTTCATAACAGGGATGAAAACCCAGACACCCGGAGAAGTTGCAACTTTTTATGCAGGCCGCTATAAATCGCCTCCATGTCATCGTTTTGCCAGGAGCACCAAGTTCATGGAGGCGGTATCGTGAAAAACAGATTCAGCGCCAGGAGACAATAAGATGAAAATCACAGCGATTGAGACGCATGTCTGCAACGCGCGGATGCGGAACTGGATCTTTGTTAAAGTCCTGACCGATCAGCCGGGCTTGTGGGGGTGGGGGGAGGCGACTCTGGAATGGCACACCCGCTCGGTGGTTGGAGCGATCGAGGACATTTCGCAGTTGCTCATCGGCGAAGATCCGGGGCGCATCGAGCACCTCTGGCAAATGATGTACCGTCAGCATTTCTGGCACGGCAACGGGGTCGTGCGAGGGACAGCGATCAGCGGCATTGACATTGCCTTGTGGGACATTGCGGGAAAAGTCCATGGAGTTCCGTGCCATGAGCTCTGGGGTGGGAGGGTGCGTGATTACGTCCGCCTCTACTGTCATCTCGGCGGCGGGAAGATGGAGGATTTCTACGAGACCTCGACGGATAACGCGGCGCGTTTTGGTGAACTGGCGCAGGCGGCGGTTGCCGACGGGTTTACGGCTTTCAAGTGCATGGCCGTGCCGGAAACCGCCCCGATCGAGGGGTTGAAGCCGGTGCTGGCGGCCGAGGCCTGTGTGCGGGCCATGCGCGAAGCGGTCGGGCCGGAGATTGACATCATGGTGGACTGTCACGCACGGCCCTCGCCTCGCATGGGGATGCGCTTTGCGAAGGCACTCGAGCCGTACGGGTTGTATTTTTTCGAGGAGCCCTGCTGGCCGGAAACCATCGAGGATATTGCGCGGATTCAGCAGGCGGTGAGCACACCCATCGCGACGGGTGAACGGCTGGTGACGCAACACGCCTTCCGCGAGTTGTTTGAAAAGCGCGCTGCCAGCGTGATCCAGCCGGACATTACGCATTGTGGCGGATTGAGCGAAGCCCGGCGCATCGCGGCCATGGCCGAGGCGTACCGTGTGTCCCTCGCACCGCACAACCCGCAGGGGCCGGTGAGTACGGCCGCATCCCTGGAACTAGGCTTCGCGGCGCCGTCCTACATCATTTGCGAGTCGGTTCATGGCGACGTGCCCTGGCGTCAGGATGTGGTTTCTGAATCGTTTGCCATTGAGAAAAGGGGCCGGCTCGTCCATCCCTCGGACAGGCCGGGACTGGGCATCGAGATCAACGAGAAAGAAATTGCGAAGCATCCTTTCGAGCAGGAAGTTTTGCAAAGATCCTTCGCGAGAGACGGAGCCGTCACCGATTGGTAAGTCGTGAGTATTCCCGCGTTTTCCCATCCTGCATTTCGCGGATGGTTTGGTGTGGCCCGGCGTGACATCACGCCGCCTGTGGGGATTTATGCGCGTTCGTGGGGCGCGGCAAAACATGACCGAGCATCTGCGGTTCACCGTCCGCTCACGCTGACGGCAGTTGTTTTTCAGGAGGCTCCCGCCCGCCTCCCCGTGGTGCTGGTTGCCATGGACCTTGGTGGCATGTGGTTGAGAGAGGCGCTCCCTGTTCTGGAAAATGTGATCCGCTCGGCGGGGATTCCCGAGGAGCGATTTTTGCTCGCCTTTAGTCACACCCATGCGGGGCCTTCCGTGGACTCTGCCAATGCGGACAAACCGGGAGGCGGGCACATCCGGCCCTATCTGGCGGGCATCGAGAAAAAGCTGGGTGAAGCTCTCGGAGAAGCCCGCGACAATTTGCAACCCGCGATTCTCGAAGCCGCCTGTGGAAGGTGCGGGCTTGCCACCAACCGCGATCTGTTTCACCCCGAAGAAAACCGGCTGCTGGTCGGATGGAACCCTGAAGGGGACGCCGATGACACCCTGATGGTCGGGCGCGTCAGCGCGGAGGATGGCCGCTGTCTGGCGACGCTTGTGAACTACGCCTGCCATCCGACGATTCTCGCGTGGGAAAATACCACCATTTCGCCGGATTTCATCGGGGCGATGCGGGAGGTTGTTGAAAAGGATACGGGTGCTCCCTGTGTCTTTCTGCAGGGTGCCTCAGGGGAACTCGCGGCGCGGCACCAATATGTGGGCGATCCCCGAGTGGCGGATCGCGCCGGATACTCGCTGGGTCATGCCGTGCTGGGCACTCTTTACGGAATGTTGGAACCCTGTCACGAGCTGGATTTTGAGGGAGCCTTGGAATCCGGCGCTCCGCTGGCCGTGTGGCGGGCGAATCCGCGCAAGAACGTGCCGGAGCTATTCTCCGCACAGATCGCAACGGTGGAACTCGCGTTGAAAAAGGAATGGCCGACGGAGGCGGAGATTGTGCGTCGGATGGCGGAATGTCCGGATCGCGTGCTCATGGAACAGTTGGCGCGCAGGCTTGGGATCCGTCAATCCCTGGGAGACGGTTCGCATTATTCTTCGCGGCATCGTCTTTGGGTGTTGGGTGATGTTCTTTTTGTCTCGGTTCCGAACGAGGCGTATTCGGAATTGCAGACCACACTGCGGGCCGCCGCCGGGGACCGTGCGCTCTTTGTCGTGACGTTTGCCAATGGGAGCCTCGGCTATCTGTCGCCGAAGTCCTCCCATCGGGGCGGCAGCTACGCCTCGCGACAAAGCCCGTTCGCCGAAGGATGCTTCGAGCAGACCCTCCAATCACTCACCGCAGAAATACAAAAACTCGCATGACCTCACAATCCATCATTGAACAAAGCCAGCGCCACATTGCCGGAGGCGTCGTCTCACTGAACCGCAAGGCTTCACCACACCTCGTGTTTGTGCGCGCAGAGGGGAGCCGACTCTTCGATGCCGAAGGGCGCTCCTATATTGATTATCACGCCGCATTCGCACCGCACCTGCTCGGTCACCACCACCCCGAAGTCACCGAAGCCGTGCGCACGGCTCTCGACAGGGGATGGTCGCTGATGGGCAGCGGCACGACACCGTGGGAGGCGGAATTGTCGGCGTTGCTTTGTCAGGCCGTTCCCAGCCTCGAACGCGTGCAAATTCTCAACACCGGCAGTGAGGCCTCCCAGCTTGCCATCCGCCTTGCGCGCGCCCACACGGGCCGCGAGGATGTGGTGGTCACCCTGGGCGGCTACAATGGCTGGCACGATGAAGTGGGCCGCGCTGTCATGCCGTCACTGGCGGAAATCGGTCCGCGAATTTCTGCGGGAGAATATCCGCTGCTGCCCATTTCTGCGGGCATTCCCGAATCCACACAACGCCGCATTCACACGGTGAATTTCAACGATCTGGAATCCGTCGAGAATGTTTTCCGGACGCACCGCATCGCCTGCCTGATGACCGAGCCTGTCTTGCAAAACGTTGGCGTGGTACTGCCGCAGCCCGGCTACTTGCAGGGGCTGCGCGATTTGTGTGACCGCTACGGCGTGGTCTTCGTGATGGATGAAGTGAAAACCGGATTCCGCTCCGCGTTGGGCGGCTATCAATCCGTGGCAGGCGTGCGCCCCGATCTTTCCATTTTTGGGAAAGCCGTGGCCAACGGCTACCCGCTTGGTGTGCTGGGAGGTCGCGCGGAGATCATGAACCTCTTTGCGCACCCGGACGCCCGGAAGCGCGTTCTGGTTGCGGGAACCTACAACGGACATCCGGTCAATGCCTCGGCCGCGATTGCCACTCTGAAAATTCTCGGTCGTGATGGCGGAGCGATTTACTCAGAAATCGAAAAACGTTCCGTTCAGCTCCAGCAGGGCTTGGAGAGTCTCTTTGCGGAAAAGGGAATCCCTTCCACCATCACCCGCAACGCCTCGGCCCTGTGCCTGTATTTCATGAACCATGCGCCGGAGGATTGGCATGATATCCTCGAATTCCACGACTTCGCATTGGATGCGCGCTACCGGCGGGAGTTGATTGACGAAGGAGTGTACAATTTTCCCGTCGCCTGCAAACAATCCTCCATCAGCGCCGCCCACACCGAAGACGACATCGCGCAAACCCTCGAAGCCGCCCGTCGCGTTGTCGGGCGTTGGTGAGAGGTCGAGGCTGGCAGGCCGACCCGCCGGCCCGGGTGTTTACCGGATGTACGGGCGGCTGCGCTCGCGCGCGGCATGGAACTCCGCACGGGTGATGAAACCACTGCCATCCACATCCGCTTCCCGGAAGGGGAGTGCGAGGCGTTGGCGGATGACCTTGCTGGCTTTGGCCTCCTCCATCGAAATCCTCCCTGTGCCGCTGGTGTTGATGGCGCGGAAGGTTTCCGGGGTTCCGCCATCTGCGACAAATTCCGCCTCGGTGATGAATCCGTCACCGGATTTGTCGTATTGCGCGAAGAGCTGGGCAATCATGAAGTCCTCGTATTCCGCACGGGAAACCCGTCCGTCGCCACTGGCGTCGGCGCGGTCGAAAAGCTGATCCACGGTCGGGGGTTGTTTCGGGTTGGTGGCACAGGAGGTGAGAAGCGCGAGGACTGACAGACAGAGCAGTGCGGGAATGATTTTCATGACACGGGCATAAAGCGTCCACCGGGCGGCGGCGTCAATCCCTTTTCTCACTCCATTCCAGTTTTCCTGGCTTGCAGCCAAAGCTCGAAAAATCGGACACGGGCGTTTCGCGTCTTGCGCGTTGCGTGCGCCTCCGATTGGATGGGAGCACTATGGCAGAACCGCTGATCATCGCCGGACGCGCATTTTCTTCGCGCCTGCTGGCAGGAACCGGAAAATTTTCCTCGAACGAGGTCATGCGGGACGCGCTCGAAGCCAGTGGCACGGAAATTGTCACGGTGGCCCTCCGCCGCGCCAACCTCTCCGGCGTCAGCGACCCCTTCGCAAATATTTTGGATTTTATTGACCCGCAAAAGTACCTGCTGCTTCCGAACACCAGCGGCGCAGCCACCGCGGAGGAGGCCGTGCGCCTGGCCCGGCTGGCCGCGACGGCTGGGCTTCCCCGCTGGATCAAACTCGAGATTCATCCCGATCCTCATTACCTGCTCCCCGACCCCATCGAAACACTGGCAGCCACAGAAATCCTGGTGAAGGAGGGCTTTGTGGTGCTGCCCTATATCAACGCGGATCCCGTGCTGGCCAAGCGACTGGAAGATGCGGGCGCGGCGGCTGTGATGCCCCTGGGTTCGCCCATCGGAAGTGCCCGGGGCATCGAAACCCGCGCACAGGTTTCCATCATCATCGCTCAATCCTCGATTCCGGTGATTGTGGATGCGGGGCTGGGCGCGCCCAGCCATGCGTGCGAAGCCCTGGAAATGGGTGCGGATGCGGTTCTGGTCAATACGGCCCTGGCGACGGCCGGCGACCCTGTCCGCATGGCCCATGCCTTTCGTTCTGCCGTTCATGCGGCGCGCGAGGCCTATGAGTCCGGCCTGCCTTCCCGACTGGATCGTGCGGTGGCCACGAGTCCGCTCGACGCCTTCCTGTCGCCCAATTAGACGGGTTCCTTATTCCGGCATGCGCAGGACCGCATGCTGGAAATACGGATCGGCGTGCAGGACGAGGCCGGTATCCGAGGTGTCAATCCAGCGCACCACATCAATCAGATAACTTGTCTTCAGCATGGAGTTGGAAGTCTGGCTGGGCTGGCTGAGCAGCCATTCGGAATCAATGACATTTCCGGTTTTTCCCGGGAAGCAGGCCATGTAGAGGAGGTCGTGCTCGACGAGATCGTTAAAAAAGTGTGTGCCCAGGGACACGTCGGGGATGAGACCTTCGTGCATGGCCACGATTTCGCAGACGGCGGTTGCCTGGGCGATGCGTCCTGCGCGGACGGGGATGCCGAGCGACGGGCTGCTTGTTCCCCATCGTCCCGGACCGATGAGCAGCAGGTGGCGGGCGGGGTTATGGCGCTGAACCAAGCCTTCGATAATTTTTGCGGCCAGAAGTTTTTCCCGTTCGGGGAGAGCCGCATAACCGGCGGTTGGCACATAGAGGATATCGTGGATGGGAATCTCGCGTCCCAGGCCGATGATCGCGCTCCGGGCCTCCAGGATGCGCCGTCCGGGCATCGAGCAGGGGTCCACCCCAATGGCGGCATTTTTCTGGATCTGGAACGTGCGGCACTGGAGGAGGTGGATGCGGTAGGTGCCATCCGGAAGAAAATTCAATGCGAATTCGATGTCCACCGGATGGTGGTAAGCCTCGGCGAGCACGGCGAGGATCACGCGCAAATCCTCGACTACCTCCGGACGCGACAGCAGCTTGCGAAAGGTCACCCAGGGGATGTCACCGGAAGGCCGCTCGACGTACAAATCCAGCGGAAAATCCCCACAGTGAGGGGCTACGTCCGTAACGGCCAGGGAGACGACGTCCCGGGCGTTCAGGTCGAGGACATCCATTTTTCGTTGGGAATGATCGAGCTGGTCATCGAGCGAAGCCTCGGGTCGGCGCAAGGGGGTGTTGAGCGCGACGAGGCGGGTGTAATCATCATCGGCGCGATCCACGGCCCGCGTGCCCAGCCCGAAGACCAGCCGGGCCACGCCCGCTTCCGGGTCAATTTCCGAGTCCCAACGGTAGGGGTTGTAGGAGAGGCCCACGCCGGCAGCCTGCGGGAAAAAATACGAGCCGCGCTGACGTCCCGACACGCGCATGATGAGGAGCGCCATGCGCTCGACGCTGTGGAGCAGGTTGCGTGAGCGCCGGTAGATGAGCGCTTCGGGGTCCAGGATGCTCGCGTAAACCCGTCGTACCGCATCCAGCAATGCGGCGAGACGTTCCTCGCTGCTGCCGCGGTTGGCCAGGAAGATGCTCTCGTATTTTCCGGAGAAGGCATTGCCGCGCGCGTCTTCGAGGATGGAACTCGAGCGGACGATGCAGGGCATCTCTCCAAAATAGTCGAGCATGCGCTCGAACTGTCGGATGGTTTCCGGTGGGAATTGTCCGTTGAGGATGCGGCGGCGTCCTTCATCGAGGTCCTGCAGAAATCCGTCCGGATCCTGCTGGCGCTCGCGAATCCACCACACCCCATTGCGGACAAGGAAAGTGACGAAGGTCTCGGCGCCGACAAAAAACGAATCGTGAACTTCCAGCCGCGCAGCCTGTTCCGGCGCGTTCTTTCGGAGGATCGAGCGCGCCGCCAACATGCCCAGAGCCTTGCCGCCGATCGAGCCGATGCCAATCTGCCGTTTCCAAATTTCCCAAAAATCTTCGAGCGTCAGGAACTCCTCGACGATCCCGGCGATCCCCGACCGCTGGACGCGATAGGCGGAGCGAACGCGCTCGAGCAGCTTCAATTCGTTGTCGTCAGGCGGCATCCCGGGCTGCTTCCCGGACAGGTGGGCCTCGACATGGTAGAAAAGACGGTTCCAATGCCCGAGGGTGGGTGTCTGCCGCATCCGTGGCCAGCGGTCACGGGAAAGAATGCGGGCCAGCGTGGCACTCTCCTCGACCGGAAACAAGCGTTCCCCGTCCTGCTCGTGCAGGGTGTTTTTCGCTTCGCGCGACCGGCGCTGCACCTTGATCGGGCGGATATAGCAGCGCCCATCAAGCGAAAACACCTCCAGCAGGAATTGCGCGGTGTCCCGGAGCGCGTCCATGGCCACCAGCGCGTGAGCGTCACGCCGGATCGCGAAATACGTGATCGTGTCGAGATCCCGCAGACGCGGGCACGTCAGCATGAAAAAGTTTCCGGTGGCCTGGTCGGAATGCCAGCTCTCGGAAAGGTCGGAGAGCGAGTCGAAGGTGTAGGCGGTTCCCGGCCCATTGGCTTCGATCACGTCGTGGATTTTTCTGACGAAGGCCTCGAACCCGCCTGCCGGGTGGCAGGTGTGGATTTGCAGGCCGGGGCGCGGGTCCAGCAGCGGTGCGTGGTTGCCATGACGGAAATACACGCGCGGGCGTCCGTCGGCAGCGGCGGCATGGTCGTAGAGTGCCACCAGGCGCTGGTAATCGGCCAGATCGTCCACGCTCCAGACCACGCTGTCGCCGGGTTCGAGGCCGGCCAGGACTCCATCCAAAGCGGGCCAGCCGGTGGTGACGGTGTTGGGCGGCAGGCTCATTCTCTGCGGCAATTCAAGGAACCGGGCAGGGTTCCAACTGCCAGACATCCTTCGCATATTCACGAATGGTGCGGTCGCTCGAAAATTTGTCCATTCGGGCGGTGTTCAGGATGGCCATCCTGGCCCAGCGCGGGCGGTCGAGGAATGCCTCGTTGACGCGTTCCTGGCAATCGCTGTAAGCGCGGAAGTCCGCCAGGCAGAGAAACGGGTCACTGTGGTAGAGGTTGTCATGCAAGGGCGTGAGGATGCCCGGGGGTTCTTCCGGAGTGAAATAGTTCGAGCCCACCCAGTCCACCACGGCGCGCAATTCCTCATCGGCCTCGTAGAACTCCTGGGGGCGGTACCCCTTTTCCCTGAGCGCGGCCACCTCCTCGACCGTCATTCCAAAAATGAAGATGTTCTCCCTGCCGACTTCCTCGCAGATTTCGACATTGGCACCGTCGAGCGTTCCAATGGTCAGCGCACCATTGAGCGCGAGCTTCATGTTGCCCGTGCCGGAAGCCTCCTTGCCAGCGGTGGAAATCTGCTCGGAGAGGTCCGCCGCCGGAATGATCCGCTGGGCCAGAGAGACGCGGTAGTTGGGAAGAAAGACAACCTTCAGCTTGCCATTGACGCGCGGGTCCGAGTTGACCTTTTCCCCCACCGCGTTGATGGCCTTGATGATCAATTTGGCAAGGTCGTAGCCGGGCGCGGCCTTGGCGGCAAAAATGAAGACGCGTGGAGCGATGGGCAGATCGGGGTTCTGGAGGATTCTGCGGTAGAGAGCCAGGATGTGGAGCAGGTTCAGGTGCTGGCGCTTGTACTCGTGCAGGCGTTTGATCTGCACATCGAACATCGCCGCCGGGTTCACCGTCACTCCACATTCTGCGGCAATGATCCTGGCCAGGTCCTCCTTGTTGGCATGTTTGACGGCCATAAACTCACGCTGGAAATCCCTGTCATCCGCCAGGGGTTCGAGCTTGCGCAGGTGGGAGAGGTCGCGTTCCCACCCGTCCCCGATGCGTTCTGTAATGAGGCGGGCCAGGCGCGGGTTGGCGGCCAGCAGCCAGCGGCGCGGGGGGATGCCGTTGGTCTTGTTGTTGAACTTGCCCGGATAGAATTCGACAAACTCCGGAAACAGGTTTGCCTTCAGGAGCCGGGTGTGAAGCTCGGCCACTCCATTGACCGAATGACTGCCCACCACGGACAGGTGGGCCATCCGCACCATTTGCTGGGGGCCTTCCTCGATGAGCGAGAGCGTCCGCTTTTTCTCGAGGTCTCCCGGCCAGTGTTTTTCGACTTCCTCGAGATGTCGCTTGTTGATCTCGAAGATGATCTGGAGGTGGCGCGGAAGCATTTTGTGAAAGAGCGCGGTGCTCCAGCGTTCGAGAGCTTCGGGCAGCAGGGTGTGGTTTGTGTACGCGAAGGTGCGTGTGACGATCCCCCATGCGGTGTCCCAGGGCAGACCATGCTCGTCGTGCAGAAGCCGTTGCAGCTCGACGACCGCGACGGCCGGATGGGTGTCATTGAGCTGGATGGCCACCTTTTTCGGAAAATCCTCCCAGTCCTTGTGGTTCTTGAAGAAGCGTCGGATGATGTCCTTGAGCGAGCAGGCCACGAAAAAGTACTGTTGGGCGAGCCGCAATTCCTTGCCCAATTCGGTTTTGTCGTTGGGATACAAAACCTTGGAAATGGTCTCGCTGATGTTTTTTTCGTGAACCGCCTCATCGTAGCCGCCGCGGTTGAATGCCTCGAGGTCGAAGTCCGTATGAGCGCGTGACTCCCACAACCGCAAAAAATTCACGGTATTCGTCCCGTATCCCGGCACAGGAATATCGTAGGGGATGCCCACGATGCGCTTGCACCCCGTCCACTTCGGGATGGAGTTTCCTAGGTTGTCGAAAACATTTTCGACGTGTCCGTAGAGGTTGATTTCCATCTGGTATTCCGGGCGGATGATTTCCCACGGTGCTCCGAAGCGCGCCCAGTCGTCGGGTGTTTCCGCCTGATAGCCGTTGCGGAACTCCTGCTTGAAAAGCCCGTATTGGTAGCGGATGCCGTAGCCCACCGCAGGAAGATCCAGCGTGGCCAGGGAATCGAGAAAGCACGCGGCGAGACGGCCCAGGCCACCATTGCCAAGTGCCATGTCGTATTCCTCGCCACGCAGGTGCTCGTAATCGAGGCCGAGTTCCTTGAGCGCCTCGGTCATATTGTCGAGGATGCCCGCGCTGTACAGACTGTTCGAGAACAGCCGTCCGATCAGGAACTCCAGCGACAAATAATAGACGCGCCGGACGTCCCGCTTCGAGTGCACCGCCATCGTGGCCATCATGCGCTCGACAATCACCCCCTGCACAGTTTTGGCGGTGGCCAGCCACCAGTCCCGCTCGGTGGCTGTTTGCGGGTCGCGGGCCAGGCTGAACTTGAGATGCGTCAGAATCAGCTTTTTCAGGCCATTCACCGAAGTGTCGAGGTCGCTGTGAAATGAGGTCGCTCCAGACATAGGAGCAGTAACGTCCTGTTTTTCCTATGGGATGGCGAGGAGAAAATCCCGGGCGCCTATTGGTTATGGGGTGAGATCTGGCGGAGGCACCGGTCCTGTGGAGGGTTGTTGTTGGGTGAGGCAGTGGAATGCGCCCAGCCCCCAGATCAGCTCGCGGCAATCCACCGGGACGACCTTGCGCGCCGGGAAAAGCTCCTGGAGGATGGATGCGGCCCAGCCGTCTGCTGCGTCTCCAAATGCGGGCATGAGGATGATGGTGTTTGCAATATAGAAATTCGCGTAGCTTGCGGGCAACCTCTGACCCTCGCGAACGATGCGCGGGGGCATCGGCAGCGGATGAATCCACAACGGAGAGCCGTCCGCCACGGTCATCGTACGCAAGCGTTCGAGATTTACCTGCAACGGGGTGTAATTCGGGTCTGACTCATCCTCTTCCACCGCTGTAACCACGGCGCGCGTGCTCACAAACCGGGTGATGTCATCAATGTGCCCGTCGGTGTCGTCCCCCTCGATCCCGTCCCCAAGCCACAGAACCTTCTGGATTCCCAGACATTCGCGGAGAACCTGTTCGAGGGATTCCTTCGAGTGCCCCGGGTTCCGGTTCTGATTCAGCAAACACGACTCCGTCGTCAGAACGCACCCCGCGCCGTTGACGTCAATCGAGCCGCCCTCGAGGATGATGCTCTGGCGGTTAAAGACCGGCGCACGAACCGCCTCGGCCATGAGGCGCCCTGCCGCATTGTCGCTCTCAAACGGCGAGAGCTTCCACCCCCAGGCGTTGAAGCCAAAATCCACCGCCGCCAATTTGGGAGACTGATGCCTCCTCAAAAATATCGGCCCGTGGTCCCGGCACCACGGTTCGTCGGTCGGGATTTGAAAATACTCGACCCTCTCGGGCGGCAACTTGCCCAGGAGCTTCCGGACGCGCTTCTCCTCGATACCGTCCCGAACGTTGATCCGCACAATTTCCGACTCAGCCAGCAACGTCGCCATTTTTACGAAATCCGGCAACACCCGCTCGTACGAGCCGGGAAAGCTTTGGGTCTCCGGGTGCGGCCAGGATATCCATGTCGCCTCATGAGGCTCCCATTCGGCAGGCATCACATATTTTTTTTGAGCGGGGAACGAGGTCGGCATGGCGCAAAAACATTTACGGTTGGTTTATCGGAACACAAGGGAAAATTCACATTGGGGATTTCCGCATGTATTCCGTGGATCGCCCCGCAGTGCTGATCACTGAACCCTGGATCGCCCTGATCCCTCAAAAAAACGCGCGTGGGGTTCTGGAAAATCTCCCCTTTTGTCGGCCCCTCTGTCAGGATTGTGCGTCATGTTTACTGGACTTGTCGAAGAAATGGGGAGCTGTCTTTGGCTCCGGCGGACATCGGATGGTTTTCAACTGAACCTGACCGCCGGGGACATCGTGCGTTCCCTGCGTTCGGGCGACAGTCTCGCCGTGAACGGGTGTTGCCTGACGGTGACTTCCCACCGCAAAGAGACGCTGACCTTCGATCTTCTCGAGGAGACGCTCCTTCGGACAAATCTCGGGGATCTCAAGCCAGGAGACCGGGTCAATCTGGAACGCGCACTCAAAGCCGACGGGCGGCTTGGCGGCCATTTCGTGCAGGGCCACGTGGATGCCACGGCAGAAGTTTCCAACATCGAGCCATTGCGGGGAAACCTGCGACTGGATTTTTCCATCCCCTCCGGATGCCGACGCTATCTTGCCTACAAGGGATCAGTGGCCATCAATGGCGTAAGCCTCACCGTGGCGGAGCTGACCGAAAAACGCTTCACCGTCTGGCTGATCCCCCACACACGCAGCGCAACCAATCTGGGCACCCTCCAGCCCGGGGATCGCGTCAATCTCGAGACCGACATCCTCGCCAAATACGCAGAGAGCATCATGGCTCATTCTCAAAACGCGACCAGCGGCTGATCCATTGGCAACGCGGCTTTTTTGACCACGTCCTGCGAAACAGCGAAAGTTATTCGCTCAAGTGGGACTATGTGCGAATGAATCCCGTGCGAGCCGGGCTCGTCAGTTCTTCTGGGGATTGGCCCTTTCAAGGTGAAATTATCGGGCTATCCTTCGATTGATAGTTTCCGATTTTTTGGGTTGCGTTTTTAGATTCTGTCGCCGCGCTGTAGCCGCGTCACTCTGTGACGCGCGAGGGGATCGTGTGTTTCATGGACGAAAAGCGGCAGGGGACTGCCGCTGCTCCATTGGCTAGGCTGAACTTGTGACCGAACTGCGGCAGGAGCTTTGGTGCAAAATAGAAATCAAAAATGGCCGTGCCTGGAGGAGTGGAGACATCCCTGGAAAGGATATGGCCCATCGCGGTACAACCCCCCACACCCGCGATACCTGGCCATTTTCAACCTCCGAAGACAAAGTTGCAGATGGCGACTGAGGCGGCGACGCCGGCGAGGTCGGCCAGGAGGCCGGCGGGGACAGCATGTCGGGTGCGGCGTACGGCGACGGAGCCGAAGTACACGGCGATGACATAAAACGTCGTTTCGGTGCTGCCCATGATGGTTCCGGCCATGCGGGCGATGAGGCTGTCGGGACCGTGGGTGGCCACGAGTTCGGCGAAGAGGCCCAGCGAGCCGCTGCCGCTGAGCGGGCGCATGAAGACGAGGGGCAGCAGGTCGGACGGAAAGCGGAGAGGATCGAGCACCGGCGCAAGAATTCTCGCCAGAAGGTCAATCCCACCAGCCGCGCGGAACATTCCCACGGCGGCGAGGATGGCCACGAGAAATGGGATGATGCGCACCGCCACCTGAAAGCCTTCCTTGGCACCTTCCACAAACTCTTCATAGACAGGCACCCGACGCGCTGCCGCATACAGCGGGAAGACCGCCAAAAAAAATGGGATGGCCAGCAGGGAGAGCGTCTCCACTGCGCGGGAGAAGGGGTGCTTCAGCAACCACCCTTCCGGAAACGCGAAGGGAGCGGCTCCTGGCGCGAGGGCGCGACGCGACGCATCCGCCAGCACCGCAAATCCTCCGGGGAAAAATGACATCATCACAAAGAGCAGGGCAAATGCGGCGAGGGCGATCATGAGAGCGAGTTTCCATGCGCCATTCAGGGGAGGAGGGGATTTTTCCTGTTCCTCGCCGGTCTCGGTGGTGGGTGAGGGGAGGGCTTCCTCCGGAAGCCGGAAGCGCGGCCACCGTTCGAGGAGTTTTACGGAAGTGAGGCCCACGATGGTTGAGCACGTGGTGGCGAAGATGGCGGTGCCGATGATGGCGGAGGGTTGGATGGAGCCTTTGGCCGCGAGGATGGCGACGGCGGTGGCGGGGATGAGTTGAACTGAGCTGGTATTGATGGCCAGGAATGTACACATGGCATTGGTTGCGACTCCCGGGCGGGGGTTCAGCTTCTCGAGGTCCTGCATGGCGCGCAGACCGAGGGGTGTTGCCGCATTGGCCAGGCCGAGCATGTTGGCGGCCATGTTCATGACCATCGAACCCATGGCCGGATGGGCGGGTGGAACGTCCGGGAATATCCGTGTGAGAATCGGACGAAGGGCCTTCGCCAGGAAACCCACCACCCCCGACTTTTCCGCCAGGCGCATGATCCCCAGCCAGAGCGCCATCACGCCGGCCAGCGGCAATGCCAAATCCATCACGGCCCGGACGCAGGCATCAAATCCCGCCTTGGTGACTTCTGGCAACTGCCCGGTCAGCGCACCGAGCAGTGCCGCCAGCAGCAGCAGGGACAGCCAGATTCCGTTGAGCATCAGCGCTCAGAACCCGGTTGATCCGCAGAGGCCGCCGCCGCCTCCAGAAAAATTTTTTCGAGGGTGCGTCGGGGTTGGCGTTCTTCGACGAGTTTGGCGCCGGAGGTTGCGGCCAGTTCCCGGATTTTTTCTCCAAAGTTGGAGGGGGCATTTTCGATGAGGTATTCGGTTTGGCCGTGGATGGCTGCAAGCGAGTCGAGCGGGCCTTCGCGGACGAGTTTTCCGCGGGCCATGATGCCCACCCGGTCGCAGACTTCCTGAACCTGCTCCAGGAGGTGCGAGGTGAGCAGGACGGTTTTTCCGAGTTTTTTGAGGTTGAGGATCAGGTCGCGGATGCCGCGTGAGCCGACGGGATCCACGCCTGCGGTCGGCTCATCCAGCACGAGCAGGCGCGGGTCCTGGATGAGGGTCTGCGCGAGGCCGATCCTCTGGAGCATGCCTTTCGAGTAACCGCCCACCCGGCGGTGGCGCGCATCCTCCATGCCCACCAGCTCGAGCAGCTCGGAGATGCGCCCGTCGAGCGCCTTCCCGCCCATTCCGGATATTTTTCCATAAAAGCGCAGGGTCTCGGCGGCGGTCAGGTATTTGTAAAAGTAGGGGTTTTCCGGCAGGAATCCCACGTCTCGGTGGCTGCGGTAGTCGCGTCCATCCCTTCCAAAGATTTTGCACGATCCGCGGGTGGGGGTGACGAGGCCCAGCAGGATTTTGAGGATGGTGCTTTTTCCGGAGCCGTTGGGTCCGAGCAGTCCATAAACTTCTCCTTCGTTGATTTCGAGGGACACATCCTGCACGGCCATGACTTTTTGGCGGCGCATGGGAACCGGGAAGATTTTCGTGAGGTTGTTGACGCTGGCGACAGGTGTTTTCATGAGATGATTTTGAATCCGCGCAGTGGCGGGACAGGGACGATGGCCTCGCTGCGCTCGGTGGCGATGTGGCCGGCCAATGCGCTGGTCCGGACTGCTTCGAGGAAGGCATCCACCTCCTGCGCTTCTCCGACGGCCACCAACTCGACGCGCCCATCGGCAAGATTTTGCACGGAACCGGTGACATCAAAGCCCTTGGCCAGTGAGTGGGCCGTCCAGCGAAAGCCCACGCCCTGCACCCGGCCTTCATACTGGACGCGGACAGCCTTCATTCGCGGATTTGTCCGGTTCCCCGGACGATGTATTTGTAAGTGGTCAGCTCTTCGAGGCCCATGGGGCCGCGGGCGGGAAGCTTGTCCGTGCTGATCCCGATTTCCGCGCCGAATCCAAACTCTCCTCCATCGGTAAATCGCGTCGAGGCATTCCAATAAACCGCAGCCGAATCCACCGCCGCAAGAAAGGCCTCCGCAGCCGCCGCGTCCGTGGTGACAATCGCATCGCTATGATGCGACCCGAAACTGTTGATGTGTCCGACGGCTTCGGTCAGCGAGTCCACGATTTTCACCGCCAGAATCCTTTCCAGAAACTCGGTCGTCCAGTCCTCCTCCCTGGCGGCGGTCACGAGCGGGTAGCCCGCGTCCGTCAGCAGACGGGCCGCACGCGCATCCGCGCGCATTTCGACAGCATGGGCAACAAAGCCCTCCTGCGCCGCCTGGAAAAAATCCGCAGCGACATTCTGGTGGACGAGCAGGGTCTCCATGGCATTACACACGCCGGGGCGCTGGCACTTGGAATTGACGGCAATACGCGCCGCCATGGGGATGTCGCAGGGGTCGTGGACATAGACAATGCACAGGCCGTGATAGTGTTTGATGACTGGCATGCGCGCATGTTCGACGACCGCGCGAATGAGGGCATGTCCGCCGCGCGGGACGATCACATCCAGAAATTCGTCCATTTGCGCCAGGGCGCGCACGGCGGCCCGATCGGTGACAGAAACCAACTGAACCGCATCGGCAGGCAGACCGGCTCGCGAACAACCGTCGCGCAGCGCCGCCGCTATCGCCTTGTTGGACTGGAACGATTCCGAACCTCCCCGGAGCAGGACCGCATTGCCGGTCTTCACACACAACACGGCCGCGTCAGCCGTCACATTGGGACGCGATTCATAGATAATGCCCACCACGCCGATGGGCGTGCGCACTTTGGCAATTTTTAATCCGTTCGGGCGTTCCCGTTCGCTGAGGATTTCTCCCACGGGATCTGGCAGGCGGGCCACATCGCGGATGGCCGAAGCCATCGCGGAGAGCCGGTTTTCATCGAGGCGGAGGCGGTCAATTGCGGCGCGGGACAGGGGTGCGGCTTCTGCGGCGGCCACGTCCAGTGCGTTGGCGGCCAGGATTTCTGTGCGGGCGGACTCGAGGGCGTCGGCCATGGCCAGTAGTGCGGCATTGCGCTGCACAGTGGTCAATCCCGCCAGGAGGCGCGAAGCGGCCCGGGCTTTGCGACCCATTTCCATAACCAGCAATTCCACTTCGGCGGGCATGAGGGAACCCTATACCGGAACCGGACGCAAATCCAAGCCGGGATTGCAGGCCGGGGAGTTTTTCTCCTGTCAGCGGGCCGGTGGCCTTCCTTAGAAAAGAAGAAGAGCCGGGTTTTCGAGGAGGCGTCGCAACGCAGCCAGGAACTGTGCTGCGACCGCACCATCCACCACGCGGTGGTCACCGCTCAACCCGATGGACATACGTTCGCCGACGACAACCTCCCCGGCGGCATTGACCACCGGCTTTTTGACAATCGCTCCAATGGCCAGAATGACCGCCTGCGGGGGGTTCAGGATGGCATAGAATTGCCCGACTCCGAACGCGCCCAGATTCGACACGGTGATCGTTCCGCCCTGGAACTCCTCGGGCTTGAGTTTTTTGTCACGGGCCCGTGCGGCCAGATCTTTCACGCGGGCACTGATTTCCCGGAGGTTGAGGTTTTGCGCGTCGCGCAGCACCGGCGTGAGCAGTCCGTCCTCGACCGAGACGGCCACGGCGATATGAACACCCGCGTATTGGATGATGGCATCCCCAGCCCAGGACGCATTGACCGCCGGATGGGATTCCACCGCGCGGCTGACGGCCAGGAGGATGAAGTCGTTGACGGTCAGCTTGGGAAGACCGGCACTCTCGTTGGCGACATTCAGCTCCTTGCGCACACGCGAAAGCGCCGCAGCATCCACTTCGATGGAAAGATAAAAATGAGGGATTTGCGTCTTGCTCGCGAGGAGGCGTTCAGCAATCACCTTGCGCATATTGGAAACAGGCAGGCGCTGGTCGCCCGCTCCGGGCTTGGGCACAGGCAGCGGAGCCGCAGGCGAGGGAGCCGCCGCAGGCCCTGTGGCCGACGCGTGGACGTCCCGTGCGACGATGCGCCCACCGGGGCCGGTTCCGGAGATTCCGGATAATGAGACACCCCGCTCGGCGGCGAGTTTTTTCGCCAGCGGGCTGGCCTTGACGCGCTCACCCGCTGCGGGCGGAGGCGCCGGAGTTTTTTGTTTTTGCGCGGCGGTGGCGGCGGGAAGGGTTGGTGAGCTGGGCGAAGCCTGGGAAATTTCGGTGGTCTCCGCCGACTCGCCTTCGCCCAGGATGAGCGCAATGCGCGTGCCCACTGCGGCACTTTCCCCTTCAGGGACAAAGATTTCGGTGAGGATGCCATCGTCAAACGCCTCCATTTCCATGGTGGCCTTATCGGTTTCGATTTCCGCAAGCACGTCGCCGGACTCAATGACGTCGCCCTTTTTCTTTTTCCAGCGGGCGATGGTCCCTTCGGTCATCGTGTCGCTGAGTTTTGGCATGTTGATCAGTGGCATAAAGCGGGAGTTCAGCAGATTTCGCGGACTTTTTGAATCACGCGGTCCGGGGTTGGGAGCTGCAGGTGTTCGACACCGGGGGAGTAGATGGCCGGCGCATCCAGCGAGCAGACGCGGCGCACCGGCGCATCCAGCTCATCAAAAGCCTTCTCCATAATGAGCGTGGAAATTTGTGCGGAGACGCCGCAGAAGGGCTTGCTCTCGTCCACGAGAACCACGCGGTGGGTTTTGGACACCGTCTCCAAGATGGCTTCCTCGTCAAGCGGGCGGATCGAACGAAGGTCCAGCACTTCCGCATCAATATCATGCTCGGCCGCCAGCAACTCCGCCGCTTTCCTGGCAATCAAAACCGACCGCCCGTGCGCGATCAGCGAGACATCCTTTCCCCGACGCTTGAAATCCGCCTTCCCGAGCGGAATGAGGTATTCCTCCTGCGGCACCTCGCACTTTTCACCGTAAAGGAGCGTGTTCTCCATGAACATCACAGGATCATTATCCCGGATGGCCGTTTTCAAAAGCCCCTTGGCATCGTAGCCATTGGACGGGCTGACCACCTTGAGGCCGGGGATGGCCGCCATCCAATTTTCCGGCGTGTGCGAGTGGGTTGCTCCCACGTTGGTTCCTCCGTTGGCTGGGCCGCGAATGACAATTGGGCAGTTGATCAGCCCGCCGCTCATGAAACGGATTTGTCCCGCATTGTTGACAATTTGATCGTAGGCCACTGTGGCAAAGCTCCAGAACATCAGCTCGATGACAGGCCGCAGTCCCATCATGGACGCTCCGATGCCCATGCCGACAAACGCCGCCTCGCTGATGGGTGTGTCCACCACGCGCCGGTCTCCATATTTTTTCCAAAGTCCCCGCGTGACCTTGTAGGCACCATTGTACTGGGCGACTTCCTCGCCAATGAGCACCACGTTCGGATCCCGCTCGATTTCCTCGGAGAGAGCCTGATTTAATGCTTCGCGGTATTCAATGAGTGCCATGAGAAAATTCGGGTTTGTGGGGGGATCAGTCGTTGAAAAAGAACCGCCCGGTGCGTCCGGCCTCGGTCTGGCGATCCACCTCGAAGTACACATCCTCGAAGACGCTCTCGACCGTCGGGAAGGGGCTTTCGTCGGCAAAACGCGCGGAGGCCGCCGCCTCGGCCTTGGCCTCGGCGTCAATGGCCTCGTAGAGTTCCTCGGTCAGGGATTTTTCCGCGATCAGCCGTGCTTTGAAGGTGCGGATGGGATCGAGTTCATTTTTGTAGTGTTCGATTTCCTCTTCCTTGCGGTATCCGCCCTTGTGGTTTGCGTCAGCCACCGAATGGCCGTAGTAGCGGTAGGTGTCAAATTCGATGACCATGGGTTTGGACTCATGGTGGGCGCGTTCGATGGCCTTCTGGGTGACGGCGCGCACCTCATAGATATCCTCGCCGCTGGCCAGTGCCCAATCAATGCCGTAGGCCTCGGCCCGCTGAGCCAGACAACGATCCACGGCGGACGAGCGTTCCAGGCTCGTTCCCATCGAATACCGGTTGTTTTCGATAATGTAAATGACCGGCAGATTAAACAACGCGGCCATGTTCAGACTCTCGGAAAAACAGCCCTGATTGACGGCCCCATCGCCCAAAAAGCACAGAGCTGCGCCTTTCAATCCCTTGTACTTGATCCCAAAGGCCAGCCCGAGTCCCAGAGGGGTCTGCCCAGCCACAATGCCATGTCCGCCCCAATAATTTTTGTCCGGCGCGAAAAAGTGCATCGAGCCGCCCTTGCCCTTCGAGCATCCGGTCGCCTTGCCAAAAAGCTCGGCCATGCACTCGTTCATGCTCATTCCGACGGCCAGTGCGTGCGCGTGGTCGCGGTAGGCGGTGATGATGTGGTCGTGTTCGCCCAGAAGCGAGACCGTGCCTGCCGCAATCGCCTCCTGGCCGATGTACACGTGCAGAAAGCCGCCCATTTTTCCCGCATTGTAAAACTTGAGCGAGGCCTGCTCAAAGCGACGCATCCGCAGCATCTGGCGTAACAACTCCACCTTGTCCTCCGGTGTCAGCCGCGCGTTGATGGGAGCCATCGCGTGGTTGTCGGCACGTTTTTTCGCAGCGGGTTTGGGCCTGATCGCTTCAGTTTTGGTCATGCGTGATTTGTTCAATAATACACAATCCGCCAGCAATGGGCAGGGGATAAACATCCACCGTCACGCGGAAATTGACAACCCCGAATTTTTTCCCCGCGTTCCGATGGGGCGTGATGAAAAGTGGGTTCCCAGGGTAGTGCACGTAGAGTGCTCCCCTGGGCTATCGGGGATATATCCTTCGGGGAAGCTGACAGAGACACTTGGTTTCCCGCGCACGACGCCCCTCCATGAACTCTCCAAGGGCACCCCACCCACTGTTGATCACACCCTATTCTTCGCCAGCGTCCGGTTTTTGATTGTCCTTGTTTTTCTTATCTCCGTGGCGGGCATTTTGGAGTTTGTCGAGGATGGGTTCGAGTGTGGGGTCGGATTTGAGGATGGCTGTGCGCATGGTATTGCGAAGCTCCTTCTCGGCAGTTTGTCTGGCTTCGGGGGTGGTGGCTTCCTTGCATTGATTTTGGGCAGACTGAACGGCGGGGTCATTTTTGGCGGTTTCGCGGGCTGCCAGGAGGCGCTGGCGTTCGCCTTCAGTCAGGCTGGCCATGCCACTGTTTGAGCGGTCTTTGCCTTTGAACTTGCCCTGATCTCCGCGTTTCCATTCGCCGGATTTTTTCCTGGGCTGGTTGTCGTTCGCGCCCTCTTTGGGCATATCGCAGCAGGCGTCGGGTTTGCCCTTGCCCTCTCCTTTGCGAGGCTCCTTTCCGGGAGCGTCCTTGCGCAGGAGTTCCTCGAGGCCGGGATCAATCTCGTTGATTTTTTTTCGTAGAGCCTGGAAGAACTCGCGGTTGCTTTTTTCCGCCTGTTCTTTGAGTGCGGCGGTGGCGGGGTCTTGCAGTGCCTTTTCGCGGGCGGCGACGAAGCGTTGGCGTTCCTCGGGGGACAGTTTTCCCAGGAAGCGTTCGCGGAGGTGTTCGCGGGCGGGTCTGCCCGGTTTGGTTGCGGGGCCGTCCACTGGGGGTGGGGCTTCGGGTTTTCCGGCGGGAGCCGGTTCGGTTTGAGCCAGGGCGAGCGTGGCCGTCAAGGAGAGCGCGAGAATCCAATGTTGAGTTTTCATAACAAGGATCAAACGCCGGGGGGCGAAAAAAGTTTCGCGGGGAATTGTGGATTTGTGGATTTGTCCGGGTGCGGGTTTGTGGGCCCCTGCCAGATACGGGCAATCAGGCGGGGGTTTGGCCTGCAGATTTTTCGGGAATGATCAAAGAAAACGTGGAGCCTCTTCCCGGGGTGGTTCGTACTTTGAGTTCGCCTCCCAGCAGGCCCGCAAGGTGGCGGCAAATCGAGAGTCCCAGTCCGAAGCCATTGTCGGGCACATGCTGATCCTCAGCGGCCTGAACGAAGGGCTGAAAAATTGCATCCAATTCCTTTTGTGAAATCCCCTTTCCGGTGTCCTCCACTTCAAAAACCAGCCGGTGCGCACCGTCATTCGAGGGGCGGGCTCGCACGATGACCGAACCCGCATCCGTGAATTTGATCGCGTTTTCAATCAGGTTCATCAGCACCTGACGGATTCTTCCGGAGTCTGAAATCCACCGCTCCGGCAGGTCTGCGGGAATATCCACCGAAAGCGCGAGTCCTTTTTGGCTGGCCCGTGTGGCCACCAGACGCGTCGTTTCGCGGACGATGCGCGCCGGATCAAACAGCTCCGGGTGGATCTCCAGTTTTCCGGCCTCGATTTTGGAAAAATCCAGGATGTCGCTGAGCAGGCGCAGGAGGACGTCGCCGCTGTTGTGGATGATTTCCACATACTCGCGTTGGGAGTCGTCCAGCGGGGTTTCCAGCAAGAGGTCGGCCATGCCGACGACGCCATTCATGGGGGTTCGGATGTCGTGGCTCATGCGGGCCAGGAAGACGCTTTTGGCCTCATTGGCATGGCGGGCTTGTGCGGCGTGTTGTTCGGCGGATTGGCGTGCGGTGCGCAGAGAGGCGTTGGCGTGCAGGAGGCTTGTTTCCGAATCGCGCAATTTTTTTTCAGCGAGTGTGCGTCCGATTTCGATGCCGGTGATCATGAGGGTGAGGAGGCTGGCCGTTCCCAGGTATGACCAGAGAAAGAAGACGCCATGGAGGATTTCGGGCTGGATAAACGGTCCGCGCCCGAGGGCCGTTCCAAATGTCGCGGCAACGCCGAGCAGGAGAACCCCCAGCGAAGCGGCAAAAATGTACAGCCGCATCGCCGACCAGACCAGCAACACCAGCGGCAAAAATATCAGCGGAAGGTGGGTGATCCCCCACGTGGACGGCCAGAAAAAAACCAGGCTGCTTGTCAGGGTGGTCGCGGCCAGCCAGACCACAAACTCGATGCGACGAACGAAAGTCCTGGCCAGCGTCGTCCAGCGCAGGGAGAGAAGCAGCGGTGCCACCACCAGCACGCCAATGCCATCCCCCAGCCACCACGACAACCAGGAGGGCCCAATCTCCGCCCAGGGCATTTTCCCCGCAGCTCCCAAAGCCAAAACACCGCTCGTGGGGGAAACAACCATGCCGACAATCGCCGCAGCCGCAAAGAGAAGGATGTCTCTCCGCCGGTTGAACTCCGGATCAAAACCCGTCAGCCGGAGAAAACATGCGGCCAGGAGAGGTTCGAGGGTCTGCCCGGCCACAACCACGCCCGCCAGCGGCCAGGCGATCCCAAACGAGTATTCCTGCAGGATGCCTGTCGCCACCGCAATGCCGGCCACACACGGCCAGCCCCTCCGATAGATCGCCGCAAGCGCAATGCCTGACGACAGCCAGATCAGGCTGATTGCCAGCTCAGGAGGTGCCAGGAGCAGCCCGAGCCGGGCCGCAACAAAATACGCCCCCCCACTGAGTGCCGCATCCAGCAAATACCGAAAACTCCGCGTAAGCCATGAATCGTGCACCTTTGAAGATTGAGGCATAAGCATTTCCTCATCCAACTGACAAAACTTTTGCCACGGCGTCACCCTTTTTTTGTGCCCTAACCCTGTCGATGACAGAGAAAAAAATGCAAAAATGGTGAGCAACGACAATGTCCTCCCTCTCCGCGAATCTCGAAAATCCGTCTCTGATTCCTGAAAATTCGGTACAGAATTGCCCAAGATGCCGAGCAGATGCGCCTCAATCAGGTGACGATCGGCCCCGCAGGGGCGATCGTAAGGATTCGGGGGACGATGAGGCCATAAATACGCCAGCTTGCCAGGGCCAGCTTTTTTGAATACCCTCATCCCCATGAGTTCTGCATTTACGGCGATTACTAAGAAAGACGGTGATTGGTGGATCGGATGGATTGAAGAAGTGCCTGGCGTCAACGCCCAAGAAGAGACAAAAGAAGCATTGATTTCTTCGCTGAGAGAGATCCTTTCCGAGGCTTTGGAATTCAATCGTTTGGAAGCGCGTCAAGCAGCAGAAAATAATTATACAGAAGAACTTGTGATTGTGTGAAGCGGAGGATTTTCATCCAACACCTCCAGCAGCACGGATGCCAATTGATACGAGAGGGAGGCAATCATTCATGGTGGGGCAATCCCGCCAAAAACAGGAGATCATCTGTTCCCAGACATTCCGAAGTGCATGACCTTCTTGCCCGGAAAATCTGCAAAGATTTAGACATCCCCAAACTGGGAAAAACATAGTTCAACGAAAGCGATATACCTAACCCCTGCCGTCCGCTTTATCTTACAACGTACCCTATGAAAATCACCAAAGTCATTTGCCAGATTCTTCGCAGGATGGGTCAGGCATCGTATATTGAAATTTGATCGTAATATGATAGAGTTTTGAATGATGGATATTATCGAAAAGGTGGACAACGTGCGCGGGAGGGTTGATGGGAAGGAGGCTCATGATTGCCAAAGGCGACGCATCTGCGGGTAAGCGCTGCCGGGTGGTCATTCTGGGTGGGGGGTTTGGAGGGCTGGCGGCGGCGAAGCAGCTTGGCGATCCGGCATTTGAGGTGACGGTGGTGGATCGTCAAAACCACCATCTTTTTCAGCCGCTTCTTTATCAGGTGGCCACATGCGGGCTTTCCGCGTCAGAAATTTCGCAACCCATCCGTTCGATCCTGGCGCGGCAGCAAAACGCACGGGTCATTATGGCGGAAGCTTTGGGTGTTGATCTGGCCGCCCGGACGGTTCGTATCGAGAGTGGAGAGCTTCTGTATGATCGTCTCATCATCGCGCTGGGCAGCAGGACGGGGTATTTTGGGCATCCGGAATGGGAAGCCCATGCGCCCGGACTCAAAACCGCTGCGGATGCCCTGGCGATTCGGAACCGCGTCCTGCAGGCTTTTGAGGATGCTGAGGCGACCGAGGATCCCGCAACTTTGCAGCGTCTGCTGACGGTGGCCATTGTCGGCGGTGGTCCCACCGGCGTGGAGCTGGCCGGGGCATTTGCCGAGCTGACGCGCACGGTTTTGCGGCGTGATTTTCGGAACATTGATCCCCGCAAGGCGCGCATTGTTCTTATTGAAGCCGCTCCCCGCATTCTTGCGCACCTGTCCGAAAATCTCTCTGGAAAGGCGCTCGGGCAGTTGCAAAGCTTGGGGGTGGAAGTTCTTACGGGCACCCAGGTCGGGGAGATTTCTCCGGAGGGCGCACGGCTGAGCACCGGCGAACTCATTTCTGCGTCCGCCATCATCTGGGCCGCCGGCGTTCAGGCCAGTCCGCTGGCCAAGTCTTTGGGCATCCCCCTGGATCGCGGCGGGCGCGTTGGCGTCAGCCCCGACCTGTCGCTTCCGGGTCACCCGGAGGTTTTTGTCATAGGGGACATGGCGGCCGTGGTTCGTCCTGGTCGCTCGGATTTGGTTCCTGGGGTGGCTCCGGCTGCCGCACAGATGGGAGCATTTGTGGGGCGTCTGTTGGGGGAGGAGCTGCGGCAGCGGAAGGCCGCTCGCCCTGTGTTTCGCTATTTCGACAAAGGAACCATGTCCACGATAGGGCGCTCGCGGGCCGTGGCCCAACTGGGTTCCATCGAATTTGGAGGCACTCCCGCATGGCTGGCCTGGCTGCTGGTTCATCTGGTTTTCCTCATGGGCTTCCGCAACAAACTCGCGGTCTTCATTCAATGGGTCTATTCCTATTTCACCTACAAACGCGGCGCGCGACTCATCATTTCCCGGCCTGGCCAGATCATGGGCTCCTGAGCCTGCCGCCGATTTGCCATTTTCGGATTGCCTGATTGAATGACCGCATGAGCAAAGCCTTGGAACACCTGAAGCGCGATCCGGTCATGGCCCGGCTCATTGAGCGCGTGGGTCCGATCCGCCACCGCGCACGCCACCTGACCCCATACGAATCCCTCCTGCATGCCGTCATTCACCAGCAACTGAGCGGAAAGGCGGCGGATACAATTCTGGGGCGGTTCCTCGTCCGTGTGGGAGAGGGTGGCTTTCCGTCCCCCGGCGCCGTCCTGCGCGCCTCGGACGCATTGCTTCGGGAAGTGGGGCTCTCCCGTCCCAAGGTCGCCTACATCCGGGGCATCGCCGAAAAAGCGCTGGCGGGGGAAATTCCCTCCTTGGAGGAATGCAAGGCGATGAGCGATGAAGACATCATCGCCCGGCTGACCACCATCAAGGGCATTGGACGCTGGACGGTCGAGATGCTCCTGATTTTCAATCTCGGTCGCCCCGATGTCCTGCCCGCCGACGACCTTGGCGTCCAGCGCGGCTTTAAACTTTCTCATGGCCGGCGGGCCATGCCGGATCCCGGGCAGTTGGCGCGTCATGGTGTGCGCTGGGCCCCCTATCGTACACTGGCCACGCTCTATCTGTGGCAGGCGGCGGGGGAGGGATAAACCCCGAAATTCGGAAGAGTCCGCGATTTTTCTTCACGACGACTCCGGGGATTTGTCATGCTGGCCGCCCATCACAAATTCGCAAAACCTTCCCAAGCTTAATAAAATGAAAAACCCCACGCTTCTCGATCACGATCATTCAGAAATGGACTCGCTCCTTGCGGATTTTTTTCCGGCATTGGAGAAGCGGGACATTCCCCGCTGTCTTGAATTGTTGGATTTGTTTTGGGCGCGACTGGCCGTTCACATCCGCGCGGAACATGTTCATTTGTTTCCCGCCGTCCTCGATGCCTGCCACTCGGTTCAACCCCCTGCGACACCCCCCACTCCCCCGGCGGATGCGCAGGAGGCCATCAATGCGCTCCGCCATGAGCATGATTTCTTTATGACGGAAATTTGGAGGACCCTGAAACTCCTGCGGGCACTTCCGGAGACCGCATCGCGGGAAGGATCCGCGGAGGCGCTTGAAGCCATTCGCCAAAAAGCTGAAATCATTGCCCAGCGGCTCCACGCGCACAACGAGCGTGAGGAGGGTGGGGTTTATCGCTGGGCTGAGGCTCTGCTGGATGAACGCGCGGGCGCAGCCCTCGCCTCAAAAATGCAGGTGGAGTTGGAAAACATGCCGCCGCGTTTCCATCACTGAGCGCATGGATTCCCGTTGAAGGGACGCCCTCCGCGTTTCCAGATCCCGATTCCGGTTGGCGCATCCGGGCGAAGCAGGACAGCCCGTGTGCGAACGCGGGTCGGCAATGCTCCGGTCTTCCAGCACCGCAGTGCCGGGCAGGACGGATCACTGGAATTTCGGGGATGAGAAAAAATCCGGGAATTTTTCCGGGATTTTTTCTTGCCAAACCTGGTGGAGATGTGAATAACTTCTCTCGTCCTCGAAAATTATTCTTATGAAAGCTCTTCCCATTCTCCTGTGTGCGCTGGCAAGCGCGGGCATTGCCCTGGCCGACATTCAAGCCCCTCCTGCTTCGGATCAGGGGCCCACGCGCAAACTCGGGCGCGGACTCAGCAATGTGCTTTTTGGGCCGGCGGAGCTGATTGATTCGATGACTGCGGTGAACTACAGCGAGGGCAACAGCGCGGCCTTTGGATACGGGCTGGTGCGGGGAGTCGGACGCTCGTTCGCGCGGCTTGGCTACGGCATCTACGAAATTGTCCTCTTCCCATTCCCGACCCAAAAAGGCACCTACAAGCCCCCTTACAAGAGCGATGTGCCATGGATCAATTCCGGCTATCAGGAGTTTCCGCCGGAGCTGGGCTGGGAGTCCCGGTTTGATTATGTCCGGGACAACATGCGTTCCCCGTAATCCTCATCCTCATCCCGCACCGAGAATCCAGCTCTCATGGTTGAAGGTTCCGGCAGCGCGTACTTGCCGGACATTGAGGAAATGGAACACCGGGGCATGACCGCCGCACGGAGGACATTTATTTCCCGGCTGGCCAGCACACTGACCCTCTGGGCGGTCATCGCGGCTTCCATGGCACTGAATAACGCTTATGGGTTTTTTGCGATTATCTTCGTGTTGGCGCTCATGGCGTTGCGTGAGTATTTTGCGATGGTCAAGCAGTTGGGCACTCCGGTTTTTACGCTGACCGGGATGCTTTGCGCCGCCGTGTATCTGGTGGCGGGATTTTTTTATCAAGTCACGCATGGGAATGAGGCGGTTCCGCAGTTGGAGATGGCGGTCTTGGCGGGGTTTCTTTTTGTTATTTTTGCGCGGCAGATGTGGCGGAAGGTGGCGGATCGCGAGCCGCTCGAATCCGTGGCCTACACACTCTTCGGTCTGCTCTACGTGCCGTGGATGTTCAACTTCATGACGAAGATTCTCTTTCTGCCCCCACTGGACGCCTCCGGGGCGGTCACCGGCCAGTACTATCTCGTGTTCCTGCTGGTGGCGACAAAGTTCAGCGATATGGGTGCCTACGTCTTCGGGAGCCTGTTTGGACGACACCCATTCGCACCGCATATCAGCCCGAAAAAAACCTGGGAGGGATTTTGGGGGGCGCTCGTTGCTTCGCTGCTCGGAGGCATGTGGGTCTATGCCCTGATGCCACAGCGTCTCTCCGCGCTGCGGTTTGGCGACGTGATGGTTCTGAGCCTTCTGCTGGGCGCGGTGGCGGTGGTGGGCGACCTGGCCGAGTCCATCATCAAACGCAGCACCCAGACCAAGGACTCGAGCCGCATGCTGCCAGGCATTGGCGGAACCCTGGATTTGATTGACAGCCTCCTTTTCACCGCCCCACTGATGTATTTTTACCTTCGATGGATCACGGATTTATGAGTCGCAATGTGGTGATTCTTGGAGCGACGGGTTCGATTGGCCGCAGTGCCCTTCAGGTCGCGCGGGCGCTTCCGGATCGGGTTCGGGTGGTGGGGCTTTCCGCGCACCGCGACGCGGAGGGACTGGCGGCGCTTGCGGCGGAGTTTCCCGGTGCCCGCACGGTGCTCTCCGGTCTCCCCGGTGGAGCGGACAGGCTTCTGGATCTGGCCACGCTGCCCGGGGCGGATTTGGTTTTGGTGGCGATTGTGGGTATTGGCGGGTTGGAGCCGGCGCTGGCGGCCATCGGGGCCGGAAAAGACATAGCGGTGGCCAGCAAGGAGATTTTGGTGGCGGCGGGCCAGATTGTCATGGAAGCCGCTGCAGGCAAGGGTGTCCGTGTGCTGCCGGTGGATAGCGAGCACAATGCCATTTTTCAATGCCTTGAGGGGCGGGAACCAGCCACGGTTCGGCGCCTGGTTTTGACCTGTTCGGGCGGGCCATTCCGCAAAGCCGGTCGCGCGGAAATCGAATCGGCCACTCCGGGCCAGGCCCTCCGCCATCCCACATGGGCGATGGGAAAAAAAATCAGCGTGGATTCCGCGACGCTCTTCAACAAGGGTCTCGAAATGATCGAGGCTCGCTGGCTCTTTGGGGTTCCCATGAGCGCCATCGAGGTTGTGATTCATCCGCAAAGCGTCATTCACTCGATGGTGGAGTTTGTGGACGCCTCGATCCTGGCTCAGATGAGTCCCTCCGACATGCGCTTTCCCATCCAATACGCCTTCACGTGGCCGGAGCGGGTGTGTGGGTCTCTCGAACCCCTGGATTTTTTCCGGATGGGGCGGCTGGAATTCGAACGGCCCCGGAGCGAGGATTTTCCCGCGTTGGATCTGGCCCGTCGGGCGGGGGAAGCCGGTGGCACCTGGCCCGCCATCCTCAATGCCGCCAACGAAACAGCTGTGGAAGCCTTTCTCAACGGACACATCGCCTTCCCGGAAATCTGGGGACTGGTCGCCGAGGTCATGGATGCGCTGGCTCCCACCGAGGCTCCCACATTGAAAGAAATCATTGCGGCGGACCACGCAGCGCGTACTCTGGCCGGTGACCGCATCGGAGCACCCGCGCACCATCCATCCATCACCGCACAAACCACATGAGTCAACCCTCGCCATTTCAAAAAAAAATGTTTTGGGCGGCACTGACCGCGCTGTCGTTTGTCGTGCTGGGCGCGGTGGTCGTTCTGATCGGCGTCCTGGTCGGTCGCGGCATCTCCTTTTTGCAGCCCCTTCTGATCCCCCTGGCCGTGGCCGCCATCCTCGCCTACCTGCTCGAACCACTCGTACAAAAACTCGAAGCCCGGCGTCTGTCCCGCACCAAATCGGTGGTCGTTGTTTTTGTGGCGCTCATTCTGGTCATCGCCGGCGTGGTATTGTGGGTGATGCCGCCCATTTACCGTCAGGGCCAATCCTTTGTGTCGAGGCTGCCTGCTTATACCACCGAAGCGCAGAGCCTGATCAACCGCGCCATGGCCCAGGCGCAACAGTGGGAGGAACTGCCCATCTTCCGCCCGCCGCATGAAGGGGAATCCCGCAGTGCGCTGACCCAATTCGCGGCGGAGCGGATCAGTGCGGGTCTCGAATGGTTGCAGGCGCAGGTTCCGTCCTTTGCGGCCAGCACCGGGAGGTTTTTGCAAAGGAGTCTGGGAGGCTTTTTGGGGGTGTTTGGCACGCTCATCAGCCTCGTGCTCGTCCCCGTCTTCCTTTTTTTCTTTCTCAAGGAAGGCCCCGGGATTTCTCAAAATTGGAGCAACTACCTGCCGCTGCGGGCCTCTCCGCTCAAAAGCGAAATCGTTTCGCTGCTCAGTGAAATCAATTCCTACCTCATCAATTTTTTTCGCGGTCAGTTGATGGTGAGCATGATTGATGGGGCGATCACGGCGGTTTGTCTGGTGATTCTCGGGCTGGATTTTGCGGTTTTGATCGGACTGATGGTGGCCATTCTTGGATTGATCCCCTACGCCGGAGTTTTCATCAGTTGGATTCCCGCCGTACTCATTGCCACCGCTCAATTTGGCGATTGGTGGCACCCGCTCCTTGTCACAATCATCTTTTTGCTGGTCAACAATCTGGACAGCATCGTCATCGCCCCGAAAATCGTGGGAGAATCGGTCGGCCTGCACCCGCTCACGGTGATTCTCTCGGTGCTCGCGTGGAGCATCATCCTCGGAGGGCTGCTGGGCGCACTGCTGGCCGTTCCTCTCACCGCAACCCTCAAAGTGCTCCTCAAACGCTACTTTTGGGACAAACCGGCGCCGGAGGTTTCGCTGAAGGCGCCCTCCAGCTCCTGAATCGCGCCCAATGAGCGCCCCGAGAGATCGCGATGTGCGTTTTTTGCGTCACGCCATACGATTGGCCGAGCGCGGACGAGGAACGACAGCTCCCAACCCTGTCGTGGGGGCGGTGATTGTTTGTAAGGGCCGCGTGGTGGGGAGCGGCTGGCATGAGCGCGCGGGAGGCGATCACGCGGAGGTGGCGGCCTTGAAATCGCTGAAACGTCCGTCTGAGGCCCGTGGGGCGGAGTTGTTTGTCACCCTCGAGCCGTGTTCGACGCATGGTCGGACACCCCCTTGCGTGGAGGCGATTATCCGTGCGGGGATTCGCCGCGTCGTTTATGGAGCCACCGACCCTGATCCCCGGCACGCGGGACGCGCCCGCAAAATCCTCGAAGCGGCGGGCAGGGAAGTTGTGCCGAACGCATTGGAAGCGGAGTGTTCCGCGTTGAACACCGCGTGGAATTGGTGGGTCGTGACAGGGATGCCCCTGGTGACGGCCAAGGCCGGAATTTCCCTGGATGGACGGCTGACCTCTCCCCGGGGTGCACGGTGGATCACTTCACCGGAAGCCCGTGCCGACGCCATGCGTCTGCGCACGACGAATGACGCCATCCTCGTCGGCGGCGGAACCGTGCGCACCGACAACCCACGGCTCACCATCCGCGGATTCCCGAATGCCCGCCAGCCATGGCGCATCGTCTGGTCGCGCTCCGGAAACCTGCCCGCCAACGCAAAAATCCTCTCCGACCGGCACCGCGCGCGTACGCGTGTCTTTCAAGGCTGTTCTTTGCGACAGACCCTGCGGGCTTTGGGACGCGAGGGCATCCAGAGCGTGCTGATCGAAGGTGGGAGCCGGACGCTGGGGGAGGCCTTTGCGCGGCGGCTCGTCCAGAGAGTGGTTTTTTATGTGGCACCGGTGATTTTTGGCGGGGGGCTGCCGGTGGTCGGAGCACCCCTCGCGCTTCCCGGTGGCGGGTGCCGGGTCAGTGACATCGCGGTCGCCAGGATCGGGCCGGATTTCAGAATTTCCGGGAATGTGTCCCTCTGATTTCAGGCCTTGACGCAGCCGATTTTCAAACAAAGGATTCGCACCAAGCATCATGAAGAAAAAATTGTCTGCGGTGCCGAAGGCGCTGCCCCGCATTGCGCGCTTTGAACGTCTGGGCTTTGGCCTGTTTCTCCACTGGGGTCTCTACTCGCACCTGGGACAGGGGGAATGGATTCAACATTTCAAAAAAATTCCTGTTCGCAGGTATGCCGGGCTGGCGAAAAAGTTTGATGCCGCTGAATTTGATGCGCGGGCCATTGCCCGCCTCGCGAAGGAGGCCGGGATGCGCTACGTCACCCTGACCACCCGCCACCACGATGGGTTCTCGCTTTACGATACGCGCGGGCTTTCGGATTTTGATGCGCCACATTCGTCGGCTGGCCGGGACCTCGTGGCGGAATTCGTCGAGGGCTGCCGCAGTGAGGGGATCACCCCGTTTTTTTATCATACCACGCTGGACTGGCGTTGGGATTCCGCGCAGTGCGACACCAAAACATTCCATGACTACCTCGACTACTTGCGCGCCTCTGTGGAGATCCTCTGCCGTCATTACGGAAAAATCGGCGGCTTGTGGTTTGACGGCAACTGGTCGCGGCCCGGTGCTGATTGGAAGGAAGACCACCTCTACGCCACGATCCGAAAATATCAGCCCGGAGCGATGATTATCAATAATACAGGCCTCGATGCCCGTGGCCGCGTCGGACATCCCGAGCTGGACAGCACGACCTTCGAGCAAGGACTTCCCACCGCTCCCGACCACCGGGGGCTGCCGAAGTACCTGGCGGGTGAAATGTGCGAAACCATGAACGGCCACTGGGGAATCGGATCAGACGATTTTCGTTTCAAAGGTCCTGCGGAGGTCATCGAGCGGCTGTGTTCCTGCCGGAAGGTGGGTGCCAATTATCTCCTGAATGTGGGGCCGACAGCCTCGGGGAAAATCCCGGATTATGAAGCGTCCGTTCTGAGGCTCGCCGGGCGGTGGATTCGGGCGACGGGCAGCGTCATCTACGATGCGCGTCCGATCAGCGCTCGCTGCAGCGGCCGCGACTTCCTGCTCAAGGGGCGCGATGCCTACTATTACTTCGCGTTTGACCTCGCCCGCCGCGGCGATGCCCATGTGGTGGTAAGCGGAGGAGGCAACGGCCCGCGAGCCATCGAAGGCTTTCCATCGCGCATTCGTAACGCACGCTGGAAAGATTCCGGCGCCGACATCCTCTTCACACAGTCAAAGGACAACAGTCTCCTGGCTCTCCAATGCGACGGATACGATTATGGAGAAGACCTGGTCGTCCGCGTTGCCGAGCTGATCCCTGAGAAGTAGAGTTTACCCATGCCAATTTACGAATTTTTTTCGCCTGACACAAACCGGATTTACAGCTTTTTGGCGCGGAGTTCTTCGTTGGGTTCTGCGGTTCCGCGTTGTCCCGACGACCCCAAGGCCCGGATGGAGCGGGTGGTTTCACGATTTGCTGTGACTGGTCGCGCAAAAGAAATGCCGGAGGGGATGCCGGACGCCTCCGATCCGGCGATGGAGCGCATGATGGCCGAGATGGAGCATGAGATGGCAGGAATGGATGACCAAAACCCCGACCCCCGCCAGCTCGGACGCCTCATGCGAAAGATGACCGAGGCCACAGGAAAAAAAATGCCGGAGGAGGTTGAGCAGATGCTCAGAAGGCTTGAAAGCGGAGAGGATCCCGAAAAGCTCGAGGAGGAATTTGGCGATGCGATGGACGATTTGGGGGAGGGTGCCTTTGGCGATGATGCGGAAGGTGAAGCTCCCTCAGGCAGACTCCGCTCGATCCTGCGCCGAAAGCGTCCCGTCCGCGATCCCCGACTCCACGAAATGCGGGATTACCTTTGAACCGCTCCGGACAAAACTCCGCCGCCAAAGCCCGGCGCATCAACCGCACATGGATCGTCCGAGGCGGACTGGAAAATAACGCCGAGGACTACCTCGCCACCCTCGAAGCCCGCGATCCCCTGCTCATGGAAAAAGTGTGCGCCCTCGCCATCGAGGCCGCACAACTGGCCTCCGCAGAACAACGCGACCCCAAACCGGACTTTTACGCCGCTCTCTTCTCCCAGGCCACCGAAGCCGAACGCGAAACCTTTCTAAAAAACCACCGCTGGACCCGCCAGAAATCCCGGGAATGGTAATCTGCGGGCGATAGGGTCGGGAGCTAGGGGTTCCATTTCCTCGTGACCCTCCTTCGGGCTTCCGAGCAGAGAATCAACGCGAAGCCAAGCTCCATCATCAGAAGGGCGCTGGTGCCCGGTTCTGGGATGACGCTGTAAATCCAGTCGGAATGTTGCGAGATACGGGTATGACTGCCGAGGTTGCCATAGAGGCCGCGGCTGCCGTTGGAGTAGACGAGAGCATCCCAGGGATTGCCGCCGGAGGAATTGACCCCGGCAAGTTTCCAGATTCCCTCATCCTCGATGAACACAGAACCACCGCTGTCTCCAAAAACCATGCTGCCTTCGAGAATGTCTCCGTTGAGAACCAAGGGATTATTCGAGCTGTCGGAGCCGGCGATGACTCCGGGCGGATTCAGGGTTGTTATCGTGTTGGTGCCGGCCCACGCCCAAGGGTCTCCACCCGGATGGTACGAGTTACCCAGGGTGTTTTGCGCGGCATTGGTTCCGCTGTCGAAATCCACCATCAACAGCCCGCCGGAATATCCGAGGTTTGTCTGGCTGGTGGTGCGATCCACAATGTTCATCGCCGCATGCACCAAGGGCGGATTATTGGTTTGCCCGGAGGAAGGAACCGTCCCCGTGCCAATGTCTCCCACCCCAAGAATAATGGCGACTTTCCCCATCTCATCGCTCTTTGTGTACAACTGCGGATAAATCATGGTGTTCGTCACCGGAGTGGCGAGACGGAACAGGGCGATATCCCACCCCTGGGAAGGGCTTGGTCTCTCCGAGTCGCTCCAAAGGGGATGCTGACGCAGGGACGTCATATCCGCAGCATACGTCGTGCCACCAATGAGGAACGCAATGGAATTTACGCCGGATGTCCAATCGTGCGCCGCCGTGAGCACCCATTCGTTGTTAAGCAATGTGCCGGTTGCGGTATAGTCCGCGTTGTCCTCCGAGATGCTCACCACCCCCACGCCTGCAAACATGGGGAAGTTCACATAATCCGTAGCCAAAGCCCGACTGGCCTCAAAGCCATTGGTGCCGCCGTAAGTGAAACCATCAGCAACGAGAATGGCCTGCGCGGAGGGCCTCATCAAAAGACTCAAAACAATGAATCCCGCGAGAGCGAGGATGAGAGACGGTTTGTGAAACATGGAGGCAATTAAAAACACACCCTCGGCTGCAATCACTCAAAAATCAAAAAATGGGCACCCTACTTTGGCAGGGGGGGGCCGCAGCAATCCTCAAGGCTGGCACGGGTCTGCCGGTAGTCCTCGCTGGGCCCAGTTTTTTGGATTCTTTCATGAAATCGGTCGGAACGACCTGAAGAGTTACATTCAAAAATCCGTATTTACATCCTTACTTTTTTGTCTTACTTTTTCATTCATGCAAGCAACGCTTACTTCTAAAGGGCAAATCACCATTCCCGTCCATGTTCGCAAGCGTCTCCATCTCAAGCCGGGGGACGTTCTGGAGTTTGATGAGGCCGCGCCTTTTCTTAAAGCCACCAAGACCATTCCGCCCAAGGCGTGGGAAGAATTTTGCAAGGAATGGAAAGACCCGTGGGCTGGCATGAGCATGGACGAAGTCATGAATGAACTCCGAGGAGATGTCGCGCTCCCGCCCACCGATGAGCGATGAGAACCGCTGTTGATTCTTCTGTCCTCCTTTGCATTCTCCGGCGGCAATCTGGCTGCGACACTTGGTGTGCATGCCTCAGTCGGGCAGCGGAAGAAGGCAGCCTACTCATTTGCCCGGTAGTTTTTGCGGAGTGTTCTGTCGGTTTTGCCACGGCGGAGGAGGCTGAGACACGGTTCGATTCCCTGGGCCTCAACTACGACGCCTTCTCGCCCCGGTGCGCCTGCCTTGCGGGCCGGATATTCCTGCGTTATCGCGGCGAGGGTGGGCCGCGTCAGCATCTCCTCCCGGACTTTCTTGTCGCTGCCCATGCCAGCGTGCAGGCAGACCGACTTGCCGCCATGGATCGCGGCTACCTCCGCACCTATTTCCCCGATTTACCCGTGCTCACTCCTTCTCCAATTCCATGAAAAACTCACCGCAGAATCCCATTCCTCCGACTAGGCAGCCGAGAGCCTTGCCCTGCTTACTAATAAGGTCATTTCTGTAGCCGCGTCACTCTGTGACGCGCGGGGGATCGTGTGTGTCATGGACGGGGAGCGGCAGGGGACTGCCGCTGCAAGTGTGCCCGGCATGGGCATGAACAAGTCAGAAAAAAACACACAATGACCGGAAGCGGTGACAGAACCGTAGCGAAAGCCAAGGCGGATTCCGCGAGGAATTCACCGCGAAAGAAGGCCGTAGCAAAGGGAGCGACCGTAGGAACACGAACAGGCAGCCCCGAATGTGGCGGCGATGCGGAAATCCCATGGTTCAGAGCGGGTGGGTGCCCTTGCATTCCGGGTAGCCGGTGCAGCCCCAAAACTGGCTGCCGACGTTTTTGCCAGCCTTGGCCGTGCGCAAGGCCATGAGCTTGCCACACTGCGGGCAGGTGGGTGGCTTCGGATCCGTCGGATCGGACCGATCGGTCGGATCTTTCCTGCGCTGACGCAGCCGTTCGGTGGCGAGTTGCTCGGAGTAGCCGCCCCCTTCGACGAAGGCGGCCTCCAGTGCGGCGATCTGGCGGTCGAGCAGGTAATTCGCCTGGTGGATGAGGCAGATCGTGGCATTGGCCCGCACCGCCGGGTCGTCGTGCTCGAGCCAGTGGGCGTAGAGTGCCCAGCGCTGCGCGTCACTGAGATCGGTCAGATCCGTCGGATCGGACGGATCAGACCGATCTTTCCGGAATGTTCGCGGCACGGCGCGCACTTCGCTGGCCTCGGGGCTGTCAGCGGCCCACTGTGGCAGGTGGCGGTGGCGCAGGTAGTCTTCGTAGTCCAGAAGCAGTTCCTCGAGGCTGGCACGGGCGACGTTCACGAGGCGTAGTTCCGTTTGCGAGGAGGTGGCCGCCGCCCGGCTGCCTTCGGCGATGTTTTGTCGGCCCGACCGCGCGGCTTGCACCATCTGATCTACCGTGCGCGAGCGAGCATCCAGAAAACGCTCGCAAAACCACCAGGTGGCGTCGTAGATGAGCGTGGCCGTCTGGAAGCTCGCCGTCTGCCGGTAACCCCCACTGGGACGCAGTTTTTTGGATTCTTTCATAAGATCGGTCGGATCCGTCAGATCCGTCGGATCCGTCAGATCCGTCCGATCAACCCAGCCCGCGGCGGCGGGCGAGGTAGCCGCGAAGCACCAGACCATTGACGACCACCAAAGTGCCGAGGGTGAAGAGCGCATAGGCAGAGGCTTCGGGGACGATCTTGTATTCTCCAATGATGGGACCCTGATTTTGAAAATTCCCTACAAGAATGGTGTTTGTATAGCCCGGCTGATGGAACAGGGGGACCAGATATCCTAAGACAGTATTCGTGGCTCGCCCTATGAAAGCAGGCATGTTTGTTTGAAAAATTTGCGTATTGGGTCCGGGAGACCACTGATTTTGCAAATTCGCATCCTTACCAGCAATTGTGCCCCAGGGAAAATCGTGTTTA
>JAJTZA010000131.1 GCA_021463905.1 Terrimicrobiaceae bacterium
GCGCTCGATGCCGTGATGTTTCTCAATCCGCGCAAATCCATCATTGATGTCGTGCAATCCGTCGGTCGCGTGATGCGTCGCGCCGAGAGCAAAAAATACGGCTACATCATTCTGCCCATCGGCATCCCGGCAGATATTCCCGCCGAGGAGGCACTCAAGGACAACGAGAAATACAAAGTCGTCTGGCAAGTCTTGCAGGCACTTCGAGCGCACGACGACCGCTTCAATGCCACCATCAATCACATCGAACTGAACAAGCGGCCACCGGACCAAATTCAAATCATCGGCGTCGGCGGCGATGACCCGAACGCCAAGGATGACAGCCAGAGCGACGGCAACAGCACCCCGCCAACCCGCCTCATCCAAGAAACCTTTGCTTTCCCACATTTGGAAGAATGGAAGGATGCCATCTACGCCCGTATCGTCCTCAAATGCGGTGACCGCCGCTATTGGGAAAGCTGGGCGAAAGATGTGGCCGTCATCGCCGAACGTCACACCGCCCGCATCCGCGCCTTGCTTGAGAGTGGAGATACCCGGCAGAAAAAAGCCTTCACCGATTTCCTCGACGGTCTGCGCGACAACATCAACCCCAGCATCAGCGAGAGCGAAGCCATTGAAATGCTCTCACAACATCTCATCACACGCCCGGTCTTCGATGCGCTGTTTGAAAACTACGCCTTCACCCAGCACAACCCCGTCTCCAAGGCTATGCAAGCCATGCTGGAAACCCTGCACGATCAGGCACTGGAAAAGGAAACCGTCGCGCTGGAAAAATTCTATGCCAGCGTCCGGCAGCGTGCTTCCGGCATAGACAACGCCGAGGGACGCCAGCGTGTCGTCATTGAACTTTACGACAAATTTTTCCGCACCGCCTTCCCCAAAATGGCGGAACGCCTTGGCATCGTCTATACGCCGGTCGAGGTGGTGGACTTCATCATCCGTAGCGTGGAAGACGTGTTGCAGAACGAATTTCAATCCTCGCTCAGCGCGAAGGATGTCCACGTGATAGACCCCTTCACCGGCACTGGTACGTTCATCGTGCGCTTGCTCCAGAGCGGATTGATTGGCAAGGACGACCTCCTGCGCAAATACCAACACGAACTTCACGCCAACGAAATCGTCCTGCTCGCCTATTACATCGCCGCCATCAACATCGAGGAGACGTTTCACGGACTGCAACGAGCAGCGGCTGCCGCCCATTTCCCAATCAAAAATCGAAAATCGGAAATCGAA
>JAJTZA010000132.1 GCA_021463905.1 Terrimicrobiaceae bacterium
GGTCACATTCTTGAACAGGTCGGGAGACCAATTCCCGCGCTTTCAGCGCTTCAAACTAACGGGTCACATTCTTGAACAGGCCGGGAGGCCAATTCCCGCGCCTTTGGCGCTTCAAACCAACGGGTCACATTCTTGAACAGGCCGGGAGGCCAATTCCCGCGCCTTTGGCACTTCAAACCAACGGGCTACATTCTGATCCTCTGGATGCGAAAGGCAAACGGCTTGGAAATGCCGTTCTACGTTTTCTCTTTCGCTCACACGGGTATTGGAGGAATGTTCGTCTGGTTCGTCGAGCGCGGGCAACGCCGGCAAACGTCGGCGGCAATGGAAAATTTGGGGTGGGCAATGGTGATTTCTTAAAAAAATCCTTTAGCGTGAGGTGGGTGCGTGGCAGGATTCTGGGATGAGCGACTACACGTGGGCGGCGACATTGAAATCCATTTATGAAAAATCCCTGACGGCATATCGTGGTGGCCACTGTGAGGTTGGGGCGGGGTTGGACGGTCTGGACATTGCGTGGCTGGCAGACATTGGGTTGAAGCCGATCCATGTTTTCGATCATGTCGAGGATTTTGTGAAGTATGGCGAGCCGGATTGGGAGGCCTTTCTCCTGGTGGCGGCGGCGCGGCGCGACCATTTCCTTTACGAGCAGCGTGGGGCGGTCTGCGCGGAGGAAATCCGGCCCTCGGATCTGCCGCCGAAGACCGAGGAATTCGACGGGATACCGTGGTTGCCGCGCATCATCCGCAAGGCGCGCTGCTTTCTGACCGGCGGGCTGTGCCACGACATTATGTTCGGGTGCTCGGGGGACCGCGCATTTCTCAAAAAATTTGACATCCCGGCGGCGGATTTTTTGCGGATTGTCTGGGCCTCGCACGGTGATGCGAAAAAAATTGCCGGTTATTTGCGGCACGGGCGCTGAGGAGGCTTGAGGGGGGCTAGGGACGGTCTGGCGGCTGTTGTGCGCCTTCGATTTGGCGCGCAAGGAAGAGGCGCATGGGCACCATGCCACTCTCAACGAAGCCCTGCTTGAGGTAGAACTCTTTGAGGCGTTGATTGGGGCGGTCGGTCAGCAGCGTGATCCGCAGAAAGTTTTTGGTG
Source organism: Terrimicrobiaceae bacterium (assembly GCA_021463905.1). Taxonomy (GTDB): domain Bacteria; phylum Verrucomicrobiota; class Verrucomicrobiia; order Chthoniobacterales; family Terrimicrobiaceae; genus JAJTZA01. Next base: position 1,102 of record JAJTZA010000132.1, read on the forward strand.
CGCGCGTAGTGGATGGCATGTTCGAGGAGGCGCGAGCCGTAGCCCTGGCCGCGATGGCCGGGGTGGATGACCAGGTCCTCGAGCAGAAGGACGAATCCACCCTCCGCCGTGCTGATGGTGATGAGCAGGTTGATCATGCCGATGATTTTTTTGGGGCCGCGCAGCACAAAGACACGTCCCCGGGAGGGTTCTTCGAGAATGAGGCGGAGTCCGCGGATGTGTTTTTCGCGGTTGGGGATGAAGTCGCTTTCCCGCGAGAACAGTCCCAGGAGGAGTTCCGCCAGATCCGGCAGGTCATCCACGGTCGCGTTTTCTATGCGCACTTCACTCACGGCGGATAATCAAGCACGACTCGCCCGCCAACGCAATCCTCCCCTCCCGATGAAAAACATTTTATGAGGAGGCTACATTTCCTCGAGCGATTTCCCACGGGTTTCCCGGATCCACCGGGCGACAAAAGCCGCCGAGACCAGGGCACAGAGTGTGTAGAGGCCATAGGCGCCACCCAGACCCAGCGTGGTCAGGAGGAGGGGGAAGGTCATCGTCACGGCAAAATTCGCCAGCCATTGGGCAAAACCGCTCACCGACAAGGCCGCTCCGCGGATTTGGTTCTGGAACATTTCGCCGAGCATGACCCACATGACCGGCCCCCACGAGACGCCGAAGCAAAAGACGTAGGCATTGGCGGCCAGCAGCGCCACCCAGCCGGTGGTGGGCGACAGATGAAGGGCGCCCTCGGGCGAGAGCTTCGACATGCCAAAAACCACCGTCAGCGTTCCCAGGGCGAGGCCCATGCCCAGCGATCCAAAAATGAGCAGAGGCTTGCGCCCCCAGCGATCCACCAGTGCCATGGCCACAAAGGTCGAGCCGATATTGACGGCACCGGTCAGGACATTGATGGACAGCGCATGAGCCTCGGAAAACCCGGCCGCCTGCCAGAGGACCGCTCCATAATAAAAGACCACGTTGATGCCGACCAATTGTTGAAACGCGGCAAGGCCGATCCCCGCCCAAACCACCGGATGGATGCGGCGCGTGGCACTGTCCCAGAGATCGGTCAGCCGGGGCTTGCGATGCTGGTCCAGCGTCGCGCGGATTTCCGCGATTTTTTTGTCCGCATCGCCGTGCGGTTCGAGCCTCCCGATCACCTGCCTGGCCTGGGCCTCGCGCCCGTAGGCCGCCAGAAAGCGCGGCGATTCCGGGATCAACAACAGCGCAAAGAAGAAAACCCCTGCGGGCAGCAGCTCGACCCAAAACATCCATTGCCATGCCTGAAAGCCCCACCAAAACACCTCGGCGGCACCGCCCGAGGCCCGCGCGAGAAGGAAGTTGCTCAAAAACGCGAAAAACAGGCCGAGGACGATGGCCAGTTGTTGCAGCGAGGCCAGCCGGCCCCGGACGGATGCCGGGGCGATCTCGCTGATGTAGGCCGGGCAAATCACGCTGGCCGCGCCGACCGCGAATCCGCCCAACACCCGGTAAATCACAAACTCCCCGGAGGATTCTGCAATCCCCGACCCCCAGGCGCTGACCGCAAAAAACACCGCCGCGATGAGCATCACCGGACGACGCCCCATTTTATCGGCCAGATTCCCGGCCAGAAACGCGCCGACCGCACAGCCAAGCAACATCGAGGCCACATTGAACCCCGACCCGACCGAGGTGGAGCGAAACGCGGCCTGCAGCGCCTCGACCGTGCCGTTGATCACCCCGCTGTCAAACCCGAAAAGAAATCCGCCGATCGCGGCCACGCTGGAAATCAAAACAATCGAAAAATGCCGTGGATGCGGGTGGGAGGTCGTGGCCATGAAGAAACCCTACCCATTCACAGAAAAAAATCCCGGCTTTTTTTTTGCGGGGGAGTGGCTAATGTCTGTCATCGCATGGTTCCCGGTCTTCGCGCTGAATCCCAAGAGTCTTCCGTCTCCCTCCGCCGCGAGGCGTCCCGGCAGACGCAGGCTCCCCGCTGGCATGGCACGTGGATGTATATGCGTCAGATGGCCGGTCTGGTGGTGTTTTTTTGGGTGTCCTGGTCCAACAACTTCCGGGCGATGGTGTTGCGGAGGTTGGGGTTGGCCGGGGAGGATCCGGAGCGCTGGCAGAGGCGGCTCAGCGAGATGCTGCGGTTCTGGCGGCGAGCCGGTCGCTTCCTCGGCGTGATCGAGGTGGATTTTCCCGAGGAAGACCAGCTCAAAAACCTGCGGGGAGTCATTGTGGCAGCCAACCATCCGAGCCTGGTGGACGCCTTTGTGCTTTTGGGGGTCGTGCCCCGCGCGGTCTGCATCATGCGCTCGAATCTTCGGAGAAGCCCGCTTTTTTCCGAACTGACGCTCCTGGCCGGGTACATCGCAAACGACCAGGGCGCGGCGCTGGTTCATTCCGGAATCGCTCACCTCGCGCACGGGGAAAACCTCGTGATTTTTCCCGAGGGCACCCGCTCGCGACCCGAGGGCGCAAGCCCCTTCCCTTTCAAACGGGGATTCGCGCTGATGGCCACGCGCACGGGCACGCCCATCCAAACGGTGATCGTACAGCGCGAGGGGCTATACTTTTCCAAAGGATGGCCGTTATTCCGTCCGGCCCGGCTCCCAACAAAATTGCGCTTTCGGCTCGGGCGGCGATTTGTTCCGGCACCGGAGGAATCCGCCGACGATTTCGCGCGGCGTCTCGAGGCGTATTTCCAATGCGAAACCGCAGAGGCGGTCGCCGACCCGCTTTGAAAGCACTGGATTCGGGCCGACTGGTTCTGCTGCCCAGCTACAACAGCGGGCCGCTGCTCGCCCGCACGGTCGGGCAGGCACTCGAACAGTGGCCGACCGTCTGGGCCGTTGTGGATGGCAGCACGGACGACAGCGCCGCAGCACTCGAGGCCATGACCGCAGAGCACCCCGGTTTGCGCGTGATTTCCCTCGCCTGGAATCAAGGCAAGGGCGGCGCGGTTCTTCATGCGATGGGGATCGCCCTCGATGCGGGTTTCTCGCATGTGTTGGTCATGGATGCGGATGGCCAGCACCCGCCCGACCGCATCCCGGAGTTCATGGAGTGCTCGATCCTCCACCCGGAGGCCATGATCCTGGGCCTTCCCCAGTTTGGCGACGACGCCCCCCTCGAACGGGTTTACGGACGGCATGTGGGCAACTTCTTCGCATGGGTCGAGACGGGCGGCACCGTGCGCGATTCGCTCTTCGGCTTTCGCCTCTACCCCATCGCCCCCTCCCTCAAAGCCATGAACACCACCCGCCACGGAAGACGCTACGACTTTGACACCGAACTCGCCGTACGCCTCGTCTGGGCTGGCACCCACGCAATCCAACGCCCCGTCCCCGTCTTCTACCCGCCAACCACACAGGGCGGCATCAGCCACTTCGCTTATTGGCGCGATAACCTCCTGCTCGCCAAAACCCATGCCCGCCTCTGCCTTCTCGGAATCGCACGCCTGCTCGGATTCCGGATTTTGTAGAAATCTGGATTGCCAGCGAAATTGGATCGGCTTAGGGTAGGAGGCATGAAACGCCGTTCTGCATGTTTCCGCGAGTTGGCCATGGGAGTCTTGGGAGTTTTGCTGGGGATGTTTTGTGTGGGGGTGGCCGGGGCGCGGGAGTTGGTCGAAGGGGGCGACATGGGGAATTTGGATGCGATAGGCATTATGCAAAGGATTCCTGCCGGTGCGACGCGGGAGATGGCGGACGAGAACAGCTCCTTCAAGGAGGTCTTCCCTGACAATGGGAAGAGCCTCAAAGTGGGGACAGACGGGCCAATTTTTGTGAAAATGCTTGAGCTGCCCCTGGTCGGTGCGACGGGAAAACTGAAATGGAGTTTTGATTTTAAGTCATTGGATGTACTGAACGAGAATGGGAAGATTAACACCGGCATCGCGGTGGCTTTGATGAGCGGGAAGGAATACGTCGCCCGCGTGGTCTTTGGCGAGGGGATGGCTTTGCATGGACCTCGCAAGACAAAAGAGCCTCGCACATGGGAGATCAAAAAAGAGGCTCTGTCCAAAGGCGTGTGGTATCATTTTGTCTGCGAGGTGGATCTGACCAACCGGCTCCTGCGGGGTTCCGTGACCTCCGAGATGGGGGATCAATTTGATTTCGAGGAGGCCGAGCTGCCTCCATCAGAGAGCGGCGAACCCTTCGTCGAATGCGATACATTCCAAGTCAGGACGGCAAACGGCACCAACAACATCGCACTCCCTGCGCTGCTGGATAACCTCTCCCTGCAAACGGAAGAGGAAGCCCGCTGAGAGAGCCCTCCGGATCACGGGCCATTGACCAATCCCACGGACTCCCTGAAAGGGTTGGGCTCTTTCAGGACCGGGAGCTATCTGCGGGACTCGAGTTCGAGAGTGAGCGTGGTTCGCTCGCAAATTTCCTGTGGTCCAAAGTACTGGAGCGGGCCCGGGTAGCGGAAACGGGTGGTGCGGGACCAGTGATCACGCTGGCTTTGCAGGGACTGAAAGACAGGGCCTTCCAGATTGACGAGGGCCTTGCGGATGACAGGTACATCCCGGCCGTGCCGTCGGTTGAATTCCATCATGCGCGCCAGCGGGGTTCCTCCGGCTTCCCACTCGGCGGCGGGCCGCGCGAGGTTCCTCACGGTGGCCATCATGCCGCTGAGTCCATCCCGCAGCAAAAACGCGGAGGTGAGGCCGAGGGCATAGGCGTAGTCGGCATCGAAGTTGGAGGGAGGGGCGCAGCGTCCTTCATAGCCGAGGTAGTGGGTTTGGGGGGAAAAGGTGCCCCGATACACCCCGCGCTGGGTCATGGTGTGGAGGCGGTTTTCGACGAGTTCGAGGAAGAGGCGTTGGATGTCAATTTTCGCGACCTGTACATTGCCGTGCGGGTCGCGGTCGAGGATGAGCTGGTTGGCAATCTCGCGCGGCAGACGCCGAAAAAGCCCCGAGGGCGCGGGGGACAGACAGCCGGTGACAAACTCGCGCTTGTGCGGCAGGGTTTCGAGAGCGGCCAACTCCCCGGCGTGCGCCACCAGCGCCTCGTTCAGCTCGGTGATGAGCGCGCGCATCTCCGGAACAAACTCGACGATGCCCTCCGGGATCAGAACCGACCCAAAGTTTTCCCCCCGGTTGCCCCGGTAGCAGATCACGTCAGCGATGTGATCCACCAGATCATGCAGCGCCAGCTCGCGGCGGCTGATTTCCTCGGAGATGAGGACCAGGGTGGGATGGGTCTGCAGGGCACACTCGAGCGCAATGTGCGAAGCCGAACGACCCATGATTTTGATGAAATGCCAGTACTTGCGCATCGAAACCGCATCCCGATGGATGTTGCCAATGATCCCACTGTACGTCTTGCACGCGGTATCAAACCCGAAGCTGGTTTCGATGCGCTGACCTCTCAGATCTCCATCAATGGTCTTCGGAACACCCACCACGCAGAGCGGAGACCCCGCAGCGCGCGCCCGCTCGGCCAACGCGCAGGCGTTGGTATTGGAATCATCCCCCCCCACGATGACCAGACCGGTCAGCCCGCGCTCCCGTGCCACTTCCAGGGCTTTGCTGAATTGCGCCTCCGTCTCCAACCGCGTGCGACCGGTGCCAATCATGTCGAACCCGCCCGTATTCCGGTAGCCGTGGACCACGGTTTCCTCCAGCTCACGCACGTCGTTGGTGAGCAGCCCCGACACGCCTCCGCGAAACCCCACCAGCGAGCCCGCAACGCCGGCACGTTGCAGCCCGTCAAAGAGACCCCCAATGACATTGTGGCCCCCGGGCGCAGGCCCGCCGGAAAGAATGACCCCCACCCGCAACGCGGACCGGGAGGACGCGCTCCCGCCAGTGAAAACCACCGAGGGCAGGTCGCCAAGATGCGGGAAACACCGGCTCGCTTCCAGGCTCACCGGCTCAGGCGGCGCCACCGGACGATGCTCCGGGTTCCCCTCAAGCGCTAAAGGAATTTTTGGCAGGTACGAGGACCGGCAGGCTTCAAAATCGTGAACATCGTGAACTATTTGCATCGTTCAGTGATTTACCGGGCTTTCCCCGAAAACGCAATGCAACTTGAAACTCCGACCCAATGGGCCACTTGCTGCATCCTCTGAATGCGAAAGGCAAACGGCTTGGAAAAGCCGTTCTACGTTTTCTCCCTCGCGCACACGGCTATTGGAGGAATGTTGCGTCCGGTTTTTCGAACGTGGGCAACGCCGGCAAACGTCAAC
>JAJTZA010000133.1 GCA_021463905.1 Terrimicrobiaceae bacterium
CCGACTCCAGCCCCGTGCTGGTCGTGTCCACCGCGCTCGACGCGCGCGACTCGGCCCAGGGCCGCGGCCGCCTGCACGAGATGCTCGACCAGCGGGGCGCCGCGGCCGCCGTCACCGACCTGGCGATGCGGGCCGACACGCCCCGCGACGTCCAGGACGCGGTGGCCCGCGCCTTCGCCCGGTGGTCCGGAGGCCGCCCCCGGCCGGCCTACCTCGAGATCCCCCTCGACGTGCTGGCCGAGCCGGCCGGCGACGGGTGGTCGGCCCGCGCCCTGCCGTCCCGGCCCGCCCCGGACGAGGGGTCGATCGCTGCCGCGGCGGCCCGGTTGAACGCGGCGCGCCGCCCGGTCCTGATCGTCGGCGGCGGCGCCGCCGACGCCGCCGCCGAGGCGGTGCGGGTGGCCGAGGCGCTGCGGGCGCCGGTGCTCACCACGGTGGCCGGCAAGGGGATCGTCCCCGAGGACCACCCGCTGAGCCGGGGCTACCGCCTGCTCCATCCCGCGACCGTCGAGTTCCTGCGGAGCGCCGACTGCGTCCTCGCCGTGGGGTCGGAGCTCGCCGAGACCGACTTCTGGAACACCCACGCCGTCATCGAGCGCAACCTGGTCCGCATCGACATCGACCCCGCTTCGCTGGCCCGGCCCCACACCGCCGAGATCGCCGTCCTCGCCGACGCCCGGGCCGCCCTCGCCGCCCTGGCGCCGCGGCTGGCACCCCGCGACAGCTCGTGGTCCCCCGGCGGCGGCGCGGCGGCGACACCCGACGCCGGGTCGGCGCCGCTGGCCGAGGTGCTGGGCGTCGTCCGGGCCAGCCTGCCCGCCGAGACGGTGGTGGTGTCGGACATGACCCAGATCGCCTACGCCGGCAACGAGCTGTTCCCCGTGGCGCGGCCCCGCTCGTGGATCCACCCGGTCGGGTTCGGGACGTTGGGCTTCGGCCTGCCGGCGGCCGTCGGCGCCCGGATCGGCGTGGGCGACCGTCCCGTGGCCGTCCTCACCGGCGACTACGGGATCCAGTACACGATCAACGAGCTGGGCACCGCAGTCGAGCACCAGCTCCCGGTGATCGTCCTGCTGTGGAACAACGACCGGTTGGGGGCGATCCACGAGGGCATGGCGCAGGCCGGCATCGAGCCCAACAACGTGACCCTGCGCAACCCCGACTTCCCGGCCCTCGCCCGGGCCTACGGCGCCCGGGCCGAGCGGCCGGCCTCACTTGCGGCCTTGACCGCCGCCATCGAGGCGGCGCTGACCGTCCCCGGTCCGACCCTCATCGAGATGACCCCCCGGATGATCGGGTCCTGAGCGCTCCCCAGCAACTCCGAGGCCAGTTGTGAGTCA
>JAJTZA010000134.1 GCA_021463905.1 Terrimicrobiaceae bacterium
CGCCTATCTCAAAGCGAGCCGCCTCTCCATCAACCTGCCCCACCCACTACCCACTTAAAACGTCGAAGAGGCAATTTGAGCAATGGACACCAGAGTATGCTGTGCCAGATTATTTGCACATCACGCGCCGCGAATTTTACGATTACCTTTATGATACCCTGACCGAAGGGTCTCCCTTATTGGTCAAACCTACGGAAGCGCGAAATAATATCCGTGCATTGGAATTGGCGGCTGAGTCCGCAAGTCTTGGACGATCCGTTTCAGCCACAAACATGCTCAACAACCCATGAAAAAAATTCTGCTCTTCGGTGGTGGCACTTTTCATGACCACGAAGCTATTTGCCCGATTCTGGCGGAATACCTCCGTGTGGATGAGCGTTTTACGGTGGATTATGTGACAGAAGATTATGAAGCCTTCCACGCGGAGCGCTTGGCTCCGTATGATGCCATCGTACTTTTTCATACAGGCGGACAATTGACCCTGGAGGCCAAGCGCGGATTGGTCGAAGGCGTATCCTCTGGCAAAGGATTTTTGGGCATCCATGCGGCAGCAGATTCGTTCAGCGAATCCCCGGAGTATCGTGCCATGCTCGGAGGTAATTTTCGCGCCCATCCCTTTGTCCGCGATTATATTGTGAGCTTAGCCGACACCACTCATCCCGTCACTCAAAACATTGCAGGCTTTACGGTGAAAGATTGGGAAAAATGGCCGGTGTATGAGTATAAAGTCACCGACGAGCAATACCTGCTGGATTACGATGAGCGTGTGGATGTTCTGGCGACCACGCTTTTCCGAGGTCGTAGCTGGCCAGTTGCTTGGAGCCATCTTTGGGGGCACGGACGGGTCTGCTACCTGGCTCTCGGTCATAATGTCGAAGCCTGTCGCAATTCCTTTTTTCGAGATTTTGTCATACATGCCACCCGCTGGATTGCCGATCCAGAAGGCGAAACAAAACCCGCAAGTGATCCGCGCTTTGCCATTTGAATTTCTTTTATGACCCTGCGCCATTACCCCAAATACAGTTTGTTTTTTGACAATCACACCCAACGGGCCTGCCCGGATGTGGGGGCGGAATTTGATGCGGAGGAATTTGTCGGACGCATTGCTGATTGTGGGGTTGATTTTGCGACGTTCCATGCGCGCTGCAACCAGGGCTTTGCCTATTACGACACGCGGATCGGCACCCGGCATCCGTCGTTGAAGGGAGACCTGTTTGGTCAGATTGTCCAGGCCTGCAAGAAACGGGACATCGCGATCTCGGCCTATCTCAACGCCGGCATCAGCAACGAGGAGGCGCTCCAGCACCCGAACTGGGCGACGTTGGACCGCAGTGGAAGGATTCAGCGGGATCCTCCCCTGACGCCGGATGTCCGCACGATGTGCTACAATTCTCCGTACCGCGACCACCTCCTCGCCATGATCCGCGAAGTCGCCGAAAATTATCCGGTGGATGGATTTTTCTTGGATTGTCTGTTCAGCTCTGAATGTGTCTGCCCAATTTGCATTGGACTGATGCGGGAACAAGGGGTGGATTTCAACGATCCGGCCGCTCTCAAAAAATTCAGTCAGGAATCCCCCGCCCGGCTGGCCCGCGACATCGCCGCCGTTATTCAGGGACGGATCCCGGATGCGCTCATTAATTTTAATGGTTCGGGGCGGACGAGAGAAACGGAAGCGGGCACCTATGCCGAGCTGGAGTGTCTCCCCAGCAATCCGGGATGGGGCTATGGATTCCTGCCTGTCATGGCCCGCCTGTTTTCCAGCCGCTTCCCCGATCGTCCGCTATTGAATATGACCGCCCGATTCTATGACTGGGGGGATTTCGGCGGCTTGCGTCCTCAAGCCGGACTCGAATACGACCTTTTCTACGGCCTGGCCTTCGGACTGCGACCCAACATCGGGTGTCACTTCCACCCCCGGGGCACCTGCAACCACGCGATGTTTGACCGCGTGAAGGCGGTCTATGATACCATCCGCCCGTTCGAGTCATGGCATGAGGATGCGCAGCCTGCTGCTGACATCGGAATTCTCTTTCCCAAATCCCTGGATGATATCGGCTCGGCTCCGGAACTGCGCGGCTGTGTGGCCATGCTCACCGAGCTGCGACACTCCTTCACGATTGTGACCGAGGAGGAAGACTGGGGCGGGTGCCGCCTGTTGATCCTTCCCGACACCGTGACGCTGGATGAGACGCTGACCCGTCGGCTTGGGGACTATCTGGAAGCAGGCGGGGCGATTCTGGCCACAGGAAAATCCGGGTTGTGTCCGGCGGGCGACCGCTTCGCTCTCGAATCGCGCTGGGGCGTGCGCTTTGTCGGGGAAAGTCCTTTCGATCCTGCTTATTTTCAGGCGGCGGCTTCGTTTTCCAGAGGGCTGCCCAACATGCCGATTGCCCTTTACGAGAAAGGGATCCAAGTCGTGGCGGAGGCCGGGACGGAGGTGGGCGCGACCCTCGTGGCACCCTATTACAACAAACATTGGGACGGAACACATGCCTTCTATTATTGCCCACCGGATCGGGAGACCAACGACCCGCTTGTGACGGTCAGGGAGAGGGTGGCCCACATCACTCATCCGCTGTTCACGGCCTACCACGCCAACATTGCCTCCCTGGAATTGCGCCAGCTCATCAGCAATATCGTGGACAGACTTTTGCCCGACCCCCTGCTTCGGGTTGGCAATGCGCCTTCCTTTATGAAAGCTCTGGTCACGACCCGGTCCGGCCAGATGATCATCCATCTGCTGGCGTATGTCCCGGAATTACGCGGACGCGTGCAGATCGTCGAAGACGGAATCGAGGTGCCCGCCGCAAAGCTCTCCGTCCGCGTGGATGGTGCGCCTCCGTGTCGCATCTCTCTGGCACCGGGTGGCCACTCCGTGCCATTTGTCGTGCAGGAGAACCGTGTGGAGATTGTCGTTCCGCCCTTCAAAGGTTACACGATGCTGGTGGTGGAGGCCTGAGCATCCATCCGGGCCTCGCACCAAAAAAATGATCATTTGCGTGGTATTTGACCTTGCAAAATCGCTGAAGAACGCGTAGGTATCTCCGTTTCTCAAAAATCGCTCAATGGCAAAATCCAAAAAACCACAGAAGACGAAGGCCAAATCAGTTTCTGGCAAAAAACCGGCTGCAGCCAAGAAGTCGCCCGCCAAAAAGGTGACCTCTCCTGCCCGCCGTTCCGCAGTCCAACCGAAGAGCAAGGCGACGACAGCGAAAAAACCGGCTACGGCCAAAAAGCCCGTGCGCAAGCCCGCTCGTACCAAAACGCCTGCGGCCCAATTGAAGAGCAAGGCGACTGCTGGGAAAAAAGCGCGCGCTGCCAGGAAGCCCGCTCCGAAGGCGGCTCCTGCGAAAAAATCGGCGACGAAATCCGGGAACAAGCCCACAGCGAAGAAATCAACACCTGCGGCCAGGAAGCCGCTGAAGGCCCCCTCTCCGTCAAAAACCCGGCGTACAACACCCGCCCACAAAGCGGAAACCGAGCAGGCCCCTCCCCTCCCCAAGCCCGCAAAACTGTCGGAGGTATTTTTGGTGAAGCAGCGTCAGCGGCTCCTCGAATTGAAAGACAACCTGCTCGATTCCATGAGCGGGGTTACCCGCGACAGTCTCCGTTCGCGAGCGGATGGCGACGAGGCCAGCGCGTATGGAATGCACCAGGCCGATGCCGGCAGCGACGCTTACGACCGGGATTTCGCCCTCGGCCTGCTTTCCCAGGACCGCAATTCTCTGTATGAGATTGACGAAGCCCTCAAGCGCATCGAGGCGGGCGTGTATGGAGTTTGCGAAATTTCCCACAAGGTGATTCCTCGGCCCCGTCTGGAAGCCATCCCTTTCACCCGTTATACGGTTGAGTGTCAGGCGGACATTGAGAAGCGCGGGCGTCTCCAGCGGACGTATCAGCCGACAGTGCCCATTTTCGGGGCAGCCGATGATGAGGACGGCGATGGGGACGATGACTCCGAGGAAACCAAGGACTAAATTTTAAAACATGGCACAGGAAATCGTCACACTTGAATGTACGGAAGCGCGGTCTGAAGGCAGACCGCCCTCCCGCTACGTAACCACACGCAACAAGAAAAGCCCTCGCACCCCCAACCGGCTTGAAAAAAAGAAGTACAATCCGCACTTGAAGCGGCATACACTTCACCGGGAAATCAAATAGAAAAATTATGCAGCCAAAAACCGCAAAACGCCGTTCCGCATTCCGACGGGCCAACCGCTCGATGCCGCGCCGCCGCACCGACCTCGCCATCGAAACCATTGATTACAAAAACCCGGAGCTCCTCAAGCGCTTCGTCACCGAGAGCGGAAAAATTCTTCCGCGCCGAGTGACGGGCATGACCGCCCGGGTACATCGCAAGGTCACGCGGGAGATCAAGCGCGCGCGCGCTTGTCTGCTCATGAAGTGACCTACCTCGTCCGGCCTTATGCGGCGCGCGACCGCGAGGTGGTGCGTCAGCTCTGTTGCGAGACAGGATTTTTGGGAAAGCCCATTGATCCGGTCTTTGAAGACCGCGAGCTTTTTTCGGACTACCTTACGAGCTACTATACCGATCTTGAGCCGGAGTCGTGCTTTGTGCTCGAACACGGTGGTGTGGTCAAGGGCTACCTGCTCGGCTCGCGCCGACCATTCCGGCAACAACTCCACAGTTTCTTTCTCAATTTCAGCCTGTGTGCGCGGGCGATCATCCGCTACCCGCGCTACCGGGCTCCCACCCGCGAGTTCATTGCCTGGATCCTGAAAAACTCCTGGAAGGAAGTTCCCGCCGCCCCGCGCAATACCGCGCATTTTCATTTCAACGTCCTCCCCGAGGCACAAAGCATCGCCGGAACCCGGGAACTCATCACCACCTACTTTCGTTACCTCGAAGCTCATGGCGAGAAGGCCGTCTTCGGCCAGATGGTCACCTTTGAATCCCGGCGCGGCGCCAAAGTCCTCGAACGCTACGGATTCCGCGTACTGGAGAGACGGGAGATCACCAAATGGCGCGACAAACATCCGGAGCCGGTTTATCTGACCACTGTGATCAAGCAGCTCAGTCCGGCCAAGTGACCCTCTCCCGGGAGCGCACGCCTTTTTTTAAGACGCTTTGGGTGTGGGAGGATGATGTGCCCCGGCCTGGGGATCAGCAGATGGCCGTGGATGATGTCCTGCTGGAATCCGGATTTTCGGTTCCCCTCCTCCGTCATTACCGCTGGCAGGGACGATGGGCCAGTTTTGGGCGTTCACAGTCGCTGGCCGCCTCACAGCGCGAGGCGGAAGGTTTGTCGCTGGTGCGACGCCCGACGGGAGGAGGCATTGTCTTCCACACCGCCGATTGGACCTTCTCCCTCATTGTCCCCGCCAGGGAGCCCTCCGCCTCGCTGCGCCCGCGCGAGTTTTATCAGCGGCTGCATGGTACCATCTCAGAAATCCTGAAACTCAACTCGCCCAACGTTGAGGCGCGTCTCGCATCCGGAAAGGATTGCCGCCCGCATGCGGCTTGTTTCTCTGGCCCTTCTGCGTTTGATATTCTCGCAGCGGACGGCAAAAAGCTTTGTGGCGGGGCGCAGCGGCGCAGCCGGGCAGGTGTCCTGCACCAGGCGAGCATCCAGGGAATCGAGCTTCCCGGGGACTTTCTCAGCCTCCTGGCAAACGCACTGGCGGAAACTCCCCTGCCATTCCTTTCGTCCAAAAACATTGAGACGCGCTCCGCCAAGCTCGCGGCCGCCCACTATGGCGACCGCGCCTGGACGGAGCGCGTCCCGTAAGCAAAAGCAATCCGAGGGACTCAGGCTTTCACATGCTGCGAGACGAGCTTCGTCATCTCGAACATGCTGACCTGCTTCTTGCCGCCGAAGACCGCCTTGAGGTTGGCATCGGCATTAATCTGAGTCCGCTTTTTCTCATCCTGGAGTTTGTGCTTTTTAATGTAGTCCCAGAGCTTCTTGGTCAGCTCGCTGCGAGGGATCGCTTTCGAGCCGACAATCGGAGCAAGGATTTCATCGGGTTGCACGGGTTTCAGGAATGCCGCATTGGCTTTGCGTTTGGGTTTAGTAGGCATAGGAAGCCGCTTTTAAGCCGCCCGGCCACCGATGGCGAGCAATTTCGCAGAAATTTTTTTTGTGGATTTTGGGGCTGGTGCGGGAGCCCTCGTTTTTGGGATAAGGGAGGCGATGAATTTTCAGAGAAAGCAATTTCCATTTTCCGAATACGAGGCGGTCTGGCAGCGGCGTTGGGTCGAGGAGGGAGCGTTCCGCGCCCTGAATCCCGGCGAGCCGGATTTCGATGCCACGCGCCAAAAGTTTTACATCCTGGACATGTTTCCGTATCCGAGTGGCGACGGTCTGCATGTCGGCCATGTCGAGGGCTACACCGCCACGGACATTGTCGCGCGCGCCAAGCGGATGCAGGGATTCAACGTTCTGCATCCGATGGGATGGGACGCCTTTGGCCTGCCGGCCGAGCAGTACGCGATCCGGACGGGCCGTCACCCCCGCGAGACCACCAATACCAACATCGCGAAGTTTCGCAGCCAGCTTCAATCCGTCGGCTTCAGCTACGATTGGACGCGCGAAATCAGCACCACCCACCCCGAGTATTTTCGTTGGACGCAATGGATATTTTTGCGGCTGTATCATTCGTGGTTTAACCCCGAAACGCGGCGTGCGGAGCCGCTGACGACATATCATGGCGACGATCCGGATGCGGTGCGTCTTGCTTATGTGGCGGAGGTGCCGGTGAATTGGTGTCCGGGCCTGGGAACGGTTTTGGCCAATGAGGAAGTGGTGGATGGCAAGAGTGAGGTCGGCGGCTTTCCGGTCGAACGCCGTCCTCTGCGCCAGTGGATGCTGCGCATCACCGCCTATGCAGACCGGCTGCTGGAAGGGCTGGATGCGCTGGACTGGCCCGAGGGAGTCAAACTCCTGCAACGCAATTGGATTGGTCGGAGCGAGGGCGCGTCGGTGCGATTCTCCGTGGTGGGGCAGGACGCGGAGATTGAGGTCTTCACCACGCGCCCGGACACGCTCTTTGGAGCCACCTACATGGTTCTGGCACCCGAGCATCCGCTGGTGAAAAAAATCACGACGGCAGGGCGGCGCCCCGAGGTCGAGGCCTACCAACAACAGGCGGCAGCGCGGTCTGACTTGGAACGCGCCGAGCTGACCAAAGAAAAATCCGGCGTCTTCACTGGCGCACATGCCATCAATCCCGTCAACGGCGAGACAATCCCCATCTGGATCGCCGACTATGTGCTCATGGGCTACGGAACCGGCGCAATCATGGCGGTGCCGGCGCACGACGAACGGGATTTCGCATTTGCGCAAAAATTCGGATTGCCGATTCGGGAGGTTGTCGCCGGAGACGGGGCCGCCGGGGTGGATCAGGCGTTCGTAGGAAACGGGAGGGCGGTCAATTCAGGGTTCCTGGACGGATTGTCCACTGCGGAGGCCCAACGAGCCATGATCACGCATCTGGAAGCAACGGGGGCGGGCCGGGGCATGGTGACGACCAAATTGAGGGACTGGCTCTTTTCGCGTCAGCGCTATTGGGGGGAGCCGTTCCCCATCGTGTGGGAGGGGGGCCGCCACCGGCCTCTTGAAGAAACCGAGCTGCCGGTCGTTCAGCCGGAAATGCAGGATTTTCAGCCAACCGGCACCCCGGAACCGCCTCTGAGCAAAGCCCTGGAATGGGTGCGCTACAGCGAAAATGCGCGTCGTGAAACCAACACGATGCCACAGTGGGCCGGCTCATGCTGGTATTACCTGCGATTTTGCGATGCGCGTTGTTCCAGCCGTTTTGTTGGGCGCGAAGCCGAACACTACTGGATGGGCAACCGTGGAGTGGACCTTTACGTGGGCGGCACGGAACACGCTGTCCTCCACCTGCTCTACTCGAGGTTTTGGCACAAAGTCTTGCATGATCTTGGCGAGGTCAGCTCCTCCGAGCCTTTTCACAAGCTGGTCAATCAGGGGATGATCCTCGGCACAGACAGCCACAAGATGTCCAAGAGCCGGGGAAATGTGGTGACGCCCGAGCATGTGATCACGGAGTTTGGAGCGGACTCCCTGCGCCTCTACGAGATGTTCATGGGGCCACTCGAACAGATGAAACCCTGGAGCATGAAGGGGGTCGAGGGGGTCTATCGGTTCCTGGCGCGGGTGTGGCGGCTGGCCATGCGCGAAAATGCCGGGGGCCAGTGGGAACTCTCCCCTGCACTCAGCAACACCCCCCCCACCCTGCCCCAGCAACGCGTTCTCCATGCCACCATCAAAAAAGTGACCTCCGACATTGAGGCAATGGCATTCAATACCGCCATTTCCCAGTTGATGATCTGCACCAACGAATTCGTCAATGTCGAGCCGCGTCCGCTGGAGGCACTGCGGGTCTTGCTCACGCTGCTCAGCCCGATGGCTCCACACATTTGCGAGGAACTCTGGAGCCGCCTGGGTGCGGCGCATGAGGGCTTCCCTGGCCACGCCTCGACACAGCCGTGGCCGACCTTTGATCCGGCCCTCCTGGAGGTGGCCGAAGTCGAATTGATCGTGCAAGTCAACGGGAAGCTGAAAGACCGCATCCGGGCCCAGCGCGACGCCGACCAGGAGGCAGTTCTCGATGCCGCCCATGCCTCACCGAAGGTTCGCGAAGCCATCGGCACCGGCCAAATCCTCAAGACAATCCACGTGCCCAACAAGCTGGTCAATCTGGTGGTCCGGCCAACGGCGTAGCGATTGGCGCCCCGACCAAGGACATTCAGGGTTCCTCGAGCAGACGCAGGAGCAACGGCTCGGAAAATTCCAACCTTTGGTTGGGCTGTGTGGGATCCACCATGTCGTGGGGAACCTGCTCCTCGCGCGGTATCCATTCCTGCTGAAAATCCACTTTGGGCCAGCGTTTGAGATCGCGCGCATAGAGCCGGGGAGCCTGGTGGCTGATGGCAAAGTCCGCATCGCTCATCACGAGGCGGATCCACTTGACGGCGGGCGGCTGGTTGGCGAGCCGGTCTCGCAGTGTCGCACCCAAAACCATGAACTGTCCGACCACCCGCGTGGGGAACCGGGGATAGGCGTGAGGCGGCCCGGGGTTGTCCTGTTTTTTGATGGGGTTCCACCAGATGAACACATTGGGGAGGCGGGATACCAACTGCCCCAGCGGACGATCCAGTGCCACCGGAAGCTTGTGGGGGGCGAAAAATGGGGCGATGGAAATGACGCGTGAAACCTCCGGGCGTTCGGCGGCGATCCAGAGCGCGGAGATTCCGCTCACCGAGAGTCCGGCCACAAGGGTCTCGCGTCCCAATCCACGCGCTATTTCGAGGTTTCCACCCAGCCACTGGGCCAGCTCGTTGAGGGTGAGCCGTCCGTAGTCCTCATTCAGACGATCCGCCAGTCCATGATGGGGCATGCGGGGAATGATCACGGTGTGGCCCTTGGCGTGGAGGATCTCGGCGATGCGACGGAACTGTGCGGGGCAATTGGAGAGTCCGTGCAGGAGCACGTACACACGGGGCGTGGGGGCTCCGTGATGCAGAATGACCGGCTCGCAAACCGGGTTCAGTCGGCTGGCATCCTGCTGTTGGTAGCCGTCAAACGCCCGCAGTGCCTCGGTAAAAGTCAGTGGCGTTTCCCGAGGCGGGGGGATCGTGGGAATGCCCATCGGAACGAAAAGCAGTGCCAGCAATGCCATCACCACCACCAAAACCAGTCCCCAGATAAATTTGCGCATTGCTCTCATAAAACCATTCTGCCTATTCGATCAGCACCCCTGCTGGCAAGCCCTTACCCCTTACCCCTTACCCCCTACCCCCTACCCCTTCACAGCACCGCTGCTCAGCCCCCGAACAAAAAGTTTCATGGTGAAGAGAAAGATGATGATGAGCGGGACAGAGGCGAGGAAGAACGCGGCCATGATCTGCCCCCATTGTTTGACATACTCACCGTCCAGGTAGATGAGGCCCACGCCAATGGTGAAAAGCTCCGGGTCGCGGAGGATGATGAGGGGCATGAGGAAATCGTTCCAGCTTCCGAGGAACTGCAGGATGGCCAGCGTTCCAATGATCGGCCCGCTCATCGGGATGACCACATTGAGGAGCTGGGCAAAATGCGACGCACCGTCCATCTCGGCGGCCTCGAAGAGATCACGCGGGATTTCCTCGATGAAATTGCGCAGCACATAAATGCAAAAAACCTGCCCGCCGGAAATGGCCAGGATGATCAGCGCCCAGAGAGTATTCAAAAGATTCATCGTCTTGAGCAGCGCAAAAAGAGTGACGATGTTTGCAATGCCCGGCAGAAGCATCAGCAACAGAAACAGACCCCAGAGAATTTGAGAAAATGGCATCCGGTAACGGGCAAAAAAATACGCGCCCAGGAGGGCGAGGAACAGGCATCCGACCGTCCCCGAGACCGAGACCACAATCGAGTTTGCCACAAAGGGGAGGATGAGTTTCCCGGCATGGAGGAAATTCCCCCACACCCAGTCGCGGGGCAGGCTGGGCAGCCAGGTGTTTGCGATGAACGTCGGGTTGTCCTTCAGGCTGATTTGCAGCATCATGTAAAAAGGCAGCAGTTCGAGGCCCAGGATCAGCCAGATGGCAAGGTGCTTCGGAAATTCGCGGCCCGATTTTTTTCCGACGGATTGAGTCTGCGCACTCATTTTTCCACCCGGATGAATTTGTTGTTGATCATGGTGAGCACAAGGATAAACGCGAAGAGAAAGAGGCCGAGGGCGCAGGCGTACCCAAACTCTCCGGCAAAAAATGCACGGTTAAACATCCACAGCCCCGGCACCATGCCACGACCACCGGGACCACCATCCTCACCCAACAGCAGGAATTGCAGACCGTAGCCTTGCAGCGTCCCAATCATCATCAGAACAACCATCAACCGAACCTGTGTCATAATCAGCGGAAATTCAATGTGGAGGAATTTTTGAAAGGGCGTCACGCCGTCGAGGTCCGCCGCCTCGTACACTTCCGTCCCAATGGACTGCAGACCGGCCAGAAAAATCAGGACTCCCACCGCCCCCAGCCACGGAAATCCCCAGATGATGAGAGCGGGGATGACCAGGGCCGGTTCGCCCAACCATGCTGTGGGGATGCCGTCCAGAAAGACCCCTCCCCAGCCAAAGGCTTTGTCCGCCGCGATGAGGAGTGATTTCAGGCCGGTCAGATCCAGGAACGAGTTGAGGGCGC
The DNA here is from genome assembly GCA_021463905.1 of Terrimicrobiaceae bacterium. Classification (GTDB taxonomy): domain Bacteria; phylum Verrucomicrobiota; class Verrucomicrobiia; order Chthoniobacterales; family Terrimicrobiaceae; genus JAJTZA01. The sequence goes on from JAJTZA010000134.1 coordinate 11,177, forward strand.
CCATGTTGGGGTTGAAGAAAAATTTCCAGATAAAGAGGGTGACCAGGCTTGGGACGATCATCGGCAGGACCACCAGCACGCGATACCAATACTGCCAGCGCTCGCTGCGAAGGCGGTGAATCAAAACCGCCATCGCAATCGAAGGAATCATTTTGAAAAGATTGGCGACAACAAGGATCGCAATCGTGAGAAACGCCCCCCAAAAAACCCCATCCTGCAACGCCCGCGAAAAATTTGCCAGCCCGATGAACTCTTTGTTGTCGCCCCCTCCCCATCGGAAAAAACTGTGATAAATGGCCGAGAGCGTGGGCCAGTAGGCAAAGACCGCGACCAGCAACAGCGAGGGAATGATGAAAAAGTACAGCTTCCACTCGTACAGGGCTTTTTGTTTGGAGACAGGGAGCGACATGGTTATTTCGGAGATTGTGCGGCCTGCACCCGGGCTCGCGCCCGGGCGGTTTGCCATGCGGTGTGGTCGGTGTTGGCAGCCGCTTGCAGGAGGAGGTCGAGCCGCGCGGAGACGGAGGCATCGGCGGGGTTCTGGCCGTGCATCCATGCCAGTGCGCCGAGGGTGGTATCTGTCCGCTGCGCATTCATCCGGGAGGTGAGCGTCTGGCGGTTCAGATCCTCCAGCAGCGCGGCTGAATATGCGGGCTTGATCGCCTCAAGAAAGGCCGGCGTGGAACCAGCCGCTCCCATCAGCCGGTTGTACGCGGTGGAAACCACCCGCTTGGAATCCGCCCCGGAAAAATCCAGCCTCACCCCTCCAAGAAAACCATCCAAAAATGGTTGGAAAATTTTTGCCTGGCTTGAGGGGATGACCCCGACGACGGACGGTGCCCATTTGCTGACGTCCGAAAACCGCTGGTTCATGGGCTGGCTCGCGAGAAAACGCAAAAAATCCAGTGCGATTTCCGGATGGGCCGATTGTCGTGTCAGCCCCATGACCAACCCGGCAGCAGCACCCGAATCCGAGATGGGCCCAAGGCTGAACGGTCCCATGGGGTCGCCGGGTGCCGGGACGGGGATGTGGCTGATCCCGATGCGGAATCCGGCCTGTGTGGTGATGCTTGTGGCGTCCCAGCTCCCCGTGGCCATCATCAGCGCATGGCCCTGTACGAAATAAAATGCCGCATCATCCCGCCCGAGCTGCAAAAATCCGGGCTGCATGTACTGGCTGAGGTCGCGCATGAGCTCCAATCCTGCGACGATTTCCGGGTTTTCCAGGGACCACTTTCCGTCGAGATAGCCATCGGAAAGGAGTGCGGCGTTGGGGGAATCCGGGCCTGTCGCCAGGAAGTCGTAGGCGATGCGCGAGGAAAGCTGTTCGGTCTGGCTTCCGAAGAGGCGTCGAAGGATAATTGGCGCGTAGGTTCTCGATCCCGAGACCGGGGTAATGTCCCTGCCGGTTCTTTCCGAGTATTCCCGTGTCTGCCGTGCCAGTGCGACGAGTTCCCGGTAGGTCGCGGGGAGTTTCTCCGCACCGGTGATTTCTTTGAGCAGGTCGAGGTTGTAAAACATCCGCAGGGAAAACGCGGAGACCGGCAGTCCGTAATACTCGAGAAGGGTGGGGCTGAATCCGCTTTCCAGACCATCAATGAAAGTCTCGCGCAGGGGGGTGTTCTCCAGGGATGTGCCTTTGTTCCACGGATTGGGGCTATTGACGATATCCGAAACCGGACGGAAGTAACGGGCGCGGTGCTCATCCGTCATGCCCATGCCCATTTCAATGAGGTCCGGTGCGGTTCCTCCCACGAGCTGGGTTACCAGCCAGTTCTGAAAAGTCCGTTCCGGCACCGGTATCTGCATCACCTTCACACCGGGATGCCGACGCATGTATTCGGCGGCCACCGCATCAAACCCCTCCCGCACGCCTCCCTCGAGCTGCCAGTGCGCAAAGCGGATCACCTTCTCTTTCTCTCCGGCTTGGGACGGCGCAAACTGCTTCCAAAGGATGCGCCCAAGAGCCGCCACAAAACACACCACCAGCAGGCCAAGCCCAATCCCATTCAGAACGCGTTCGCGCAGCGGATTTCCAGCACTCATGGAGCCGCGTCTCCGAGGGCTTTCATGTGCTGACGGACGGTGAACGTGCGCGGGTCATTCGGGTAGGTGTCCACCATCTTCCCATAAAATACGAGCGCCTCCCGGATGCGGTCGGCTTTTGCGGCGGCGGCCCCCGCAACCAGCCAAAGCCGCATCGCGGCAGCCTTGTGCGTGTAACCCACGCGGTCTGCCGCCAGAAAATGATCCACCGCCTTCGAGACATCCCCACCCAAATCCAGCAGCGCATAACCCATCGCCGCATGGAACTCGCGACGGCCTTCCGGCGTCGTCAGGAACGGTTCGAGCGATTCGAGCGCCAGCACCCGTTCGATGGGCTGCTCGCCCGCTGACGGCTCGGCAAAGGTGGCGATCATGACCGCGCGCGCAGCAGCCAGCTCGATCACCGGGTTTCCGGTGGACTCTTTGATCAGGGCGAGGTACGCATCGGAGGCTCCCGGAAGATCGGGAGCCGGAAGGTAAAACTCCCGTACCCTCGCCGCAAAAAATCGAGCCAGGGCGTTTAACGGCTCCCCCTTGGGAACGGTCTCCGCAATTTCATCAAAGGACTTCAGCGCGCGCTCCAGGTTTCCCTGCGTCCGCGGCTGCATGTTCAAAAGCGTGATCGCCAACCCGAATTTGCGGTCGTTTTCTCCAAGGGCCTTGCTGTGAGAAAACCCCTGGTAGGCGTCCGATACCAAAAATGTCGCCGCAGCCTGCCAGGGATCTTCCTCCCTCTCACCCGCCCGACCATACGCCCCCAAAACAAAAGCCACAGAATGGGTCAGAATCACAAAGACTAAAAATGGGAGCCGTCGTCTGGTCACAGGAAATGAAACCAAGTCTCGAAAAAATCCACTGTGCCGACGAGCAAAAAGTGATCCCGGGATTCCTGCTGGGTGTGATGAAAAGTGGATGAGATGACATGCGAGAGTGCATGGGGGGGCCGCGTCGCAGGACGCCATGCGTCTCTGCCTTCATGTCGTTTATCAAAATTTCCGTGCTCCTTCAGAAAAACTCAAGCGGAGGCGGCGAGAGCGTGGCCGAGGGTTCTCTGGACAAGGGATCGGAGGCGGTGGTGAGCGGTTTTTTCGAGCAGGGGGTCTTCCTTGAGGGTTGCGCGGGCGAGGCGTGTGGCTTCCTCCATGAGGCGGGCATCTCCGGCGAGGTCGGCCAGTTTGAGAGGCGGGAGGCCGGTTTGCTCGGTGCCGAGGATATTGCCCGGCCCGCGCAGGCGCAGGTCTTCCTCGGCAATGACGAAGCCGTCGTTGGTGTGTTCGAGGACGGCCAATTTTTCGAGAGCCTCCTGCGGTGCCTCCTGGGAGTGCAGGAGCACGCAAAAGCTTTGGCGTTCGCCGCGACCGATGCGGCCCCGCAGTTGGTGGAGTTGGGCCAGTCCAAAGCGTTCGGCATTTTCAACAAAGAGGAGGGTTGCGTTGGAGACATCCACTCCCACTTCGATGACCGTGGTGGAGACAAGAACGGAAAGACGGCCGTCACGGAACTCACGCATCATCCGCTCTTTTTCGTCGCTCTCGATGCGTCCGTGCAGAAGCCCCACGGAGTGCGGAGACAGGAAACTCCGCCACTTTTCGACCTCGCTGGCGGCCGCTTTGGCCGCGAGTTTTTCGGATTCTTCAATGAGGGGATAGACGATGTAGGCCTGTCGGCCTGCGGCCAGATGCTCGCGCAGGAAAGCGGTCGCTTCCGGCAACTTTTTCTCGGGACGCAAAACCGTTTTGACCGCACCCCGCCCGGGAGGTTTTTCGTCAAGGAGCGACACGTCCAAATCCCCGTAAAGGGTCTGCGCGAGTGTGCGCGGGATGGGAGTGGCCGTCATGACGAGCAGGTCGGGGCGCGAGGACAGGCCTGCCAGCCGCGAGCGTTGCAGCACGCCAAATTTGTGCTGCTCGTCAATGACGACCAGGCCGGGCTGAAACCCCGCATCTTCCTCGAAGAGCAGGGCATGGGTGCCCACAAAAACCGGCGGCAAGCGGTCAAAGAGCGTGGCGGAGTCTGTTTTTTTGTGACCGGTTCGCAGGAGGATTGGGATGCCGAGAGGCTCAAGGAAGCGCGAGAATGTGGCGTGGTGTTGTTCGGCGAGAATCTGTGTCGGAGCCATGATCGCAGCCGGGAAGCCCGCTTCGATGGCGTGGATGGCAGCTGCCAGAGCGACGAGCGTTTTTCCTGATCCCACATCTCCCTGAAGGAGGCGGTGCATCCTCGAGGGGGCGATCATGTCCCTGGAGACCTCTCCGATGGCGGCCCGCTGGGCAGTCGTCAGCTCAAAAGGAAGGGACTCAAAAAATGCCTCCAGGTGTTTTCCCTGGGCAATTTTTGCGACACCCGCCTCCCTGCCCCAGGCTTGACGCCGCATCTGCACAACCACCTGCAAGGCGTAAAACTCATCCAGTGCCAGGCGCCGCCGCGCTTGCACCGCCGCCTCTTCAGATTCGGGAAAATGAATCGCCCGCAGCGCATCTCCCAGCCCCGCTCCACCCAAAAAACCGATGCTTTCGAGGGCACTCTCCCCGAGGGCGCGGTGGATCAGGGTGCGCAGCGCGCGTGGGGTGATGCCCTCGCCCGCCGGATGGATCGGGACGACCCGCCGCATGTGGAGGGAATCATCGCCCTCCTCGATGATTTCATATTCCGGGTGATCCATGACCACCTGTCGGCCCTTCATTTTAGGCTTGCCGAAAATGACAACCCTCCGTCCGGCTGCCAGGATGTTCTGCATGTAGGGCATGTTGAACCAGCGGCAGAGCACCGGTTGGGCAAAGGCCGAGCCGGTGCCATTCTCGATGGTGGCCTCAAAGCCCCCCCGCCGGTGGCCAAAGCGTTTCAAAGCCGTCGAGGCCACCACCCCGCCGATGCAAACCGGAACATCCATCGCGGCATCCGGAAAATGATCCAGCGAACGGCGGTCTTCATAACGGCGCGGGTAATGCCGCAGCAGATCCCCCACCGTCGAAATTCCGAGCTTCGCGAGTGCTGTCAGTCGTCCACGGGCCGCCCAGTCGAGGTCGGCCAGCGGAGTATCCGGATCAAGAGATCCCGCCATCTCGTTCAGAAATATCCCGGGCACCCGCAATCATGCGGCACTGCGCAAGGCGATGATTTGAAGCTGAGGTTCGTTGCGGCCCTGAAACGTGTTGCGCTCGAGGCGAAACGCAATGTCCCAAGGCGGACGAGCCTCCACATCGGCAACCCCATTAAAAAAAATACCCTCGACCCGACGCCCACCGACCTCAAAAACGATGCGTACATGTTTTTCCTTCAGCTTCTGCGGCGGTCGGGCGGGCGAGACTGAGCGCACAAAGAAAACCGGCTGGGCATTGCTGTGACCAAACGGTTCGAGACGATCCTGGGCGTCGAGCAGCGGGTGGTTGGCTTCTTCCAGTTCGATCTGGGCATCGAGCTCCAGACGGGGAGTCCTTCGCGCCGCCTGGATGGTGCGGGCAAAGGTTTCAAAGGTTTTCTGAAACTCAGGGAAGCTGCCTTCCTGGATGCTCAGTCCTGCTGCCAGATCATGCCCGCCAAAAGTTTCCAGAAGGGTTTCGCAGCGCGTGAGGGCCTGGATCAGGCTGAATCCCTCGACGCTGCGTCCGCTGCCTCGCCCCAGGCCCCCTTCATCAAAACCCACCACCACCGCCGGTCGGTGGTACTTGCGCATGATCCGCGCCGCCACAATCCCCAACACTCCCTGATGCCACGCGCGCGCACCCACCACGATCGAGGCATCCTGCACCGGATCAAATGCGCCACTCACCATGACCTCGGCCTCATCGGCCACCGTGCGCTCGACAGCCTGCCGCTGGCGGTTCTGGCGTTCGAGGCTGGCGGCAAGACGCAGGGCCTCCCCCTCATCATCGGTCTCGAGAAGCCGCAACGATTCCTGGGCTGTCCCAAGCCGCCCGGACGCGTTGATGCGCGGCCCCAGACGAAAGCCAATGTCGGAACCGCGCGGAATCGCTCCCATGCTCGAGACTCGCATCAGGGCCCGCAACCCCGCCCACCGCGTGCGGCCCAATTGCAGCAGCCCTCTTCTCACCAGGATGCGGTTTTCTGCAACCAGGGGCACCACGTCAGCCACAGTCGCAACGGTGACCAGGTCGAGGTATTCTTTCAAATCTATCTCCGGATGCGGCGAACGTTTGAGGAGCGCGTGAACGAGTTTGAAAACCACTCCTGCGCTGCACAGGTAGCGAAGCGGGTGGTTGGCCGCCTTGGGATTGACGAGGATGGCATCCGGGGTTGAGCCAGAGGCTTCGTGATGGTCGAGGACGATGACATCGCATCCTCTCTGGCGCAGAGCCTCTATTTCCCGCGTTGCGTTGGTACCGCAATCCACGGCAATGACCAGCGAGGGGCGGTATTCGTTCCAGCAGCGCTCGATCCCGGCCATGCTCAGCCCATAACCCTCTTCCGCGCGAACTGGAAGAAAGCAGGAGACATTGCCGCCATAGGCGCGCAACACGCGGGAAAGGAATGCCAGCGAGGCGACTCCGTCCACGTCGTAATCCCCATAAAGAACTATCGGCTCGCGCGTCTGCAGTGCCTGATCAACACGGGCAACAGCACGGGGAATGCCCGGCAATCCCTCCGGCGCAGAAAGCCCCCGCAACTTCGGATCGAAGTACCCATGCGCATCCTCAGCCTCCACCAACCCACGGGATGCAAGCACCCGCGCGAGGGGCATGGGCACATCCAATGCCCCAGAAATCCGTCGGGCCGGGATTTCCATGTCCTCTCGGGGCAGAATCCATTCACACTGCATCGCTGGACAATAATGGCTGGCCAGCACGGATGCAATTTCGCATATTGCCCCCATGAAAACCCTCGGGCTCGCGCTTGGCATGATCCTCCCGCTCCTGCTCACGGGCTGCGGATATCACTTCCGACTGCCCGGCCACGGCCCCGGTCAGGTCGCCACCGTCACGCTGCGCGAGGGTGAAAAGACGCCCGCTCTCAGTGAGGGGTTCATCCCCGTGAGAACCGGCTACCGGCTTTCGATGTCCAGCGAAGACCCCAACATCGTGGATGTCGCCTTTCATGGAGACCCGCGCCGCGCAGTCAACATCTGGCTGGTCGCCCACAAACCCGGCTCCACCGTCGTCCATTACGGAAACCTCTTCAACCAAACAGCACCCTTCGCAATTTCTGAATCCGCACGCCTCGGCGTCAGCCTCCCCGGACTCCCCACCGAAATGCGTGGAGCCGGAAAAGGCTCGCCTCGGCGGTTCTGGTTGCGTCAAACCTCCGATGCCGCCTTTCGGGTCAATGTCCTCCCCGCCCACTCGCGCCCTCCCTCGCCCCCGCAGGGGTGATCGTCAGGATTCGGGCGCAATTAGGGCGCATCTCCGAAAGTTGCAAAAAAAGCTGGACTACATCACAGAATGAGTGCAAAAGGAGGCGATGCAATGGCCGATCGTAGTTC
>JAJTZA010000135.1 GCA_021463905.1 Terrimicrobiaceae bacterium
GCAGGCGGAAGGCCTGGCCGTCGGCACGATCAAGAACCGGATGGCGGAGCTGCGATGGTGGGCCGAGAAGATCGGCAAGCAGAACGTGATCGCGCGCGACAACGACCACTACGGCATCGGCAACCGGCAGTACGTCACCAACGTCAGCAAGGCGCGCGAGCTGAGCGGCGGCGAGCTCGCCAGGATCACCGACCCCTACACGGCGATGTCCCTGCGGTTGCAGGCAGCCTTCGGTCTGCGGCGGGGCGAGTCGATCAAGATCCGGCCGGAGTGGGCCGATCGCGGCGACCGGCTGGCGCTCAAAGACACGTGGACCAAGGGCGGACGGGCGCGCGAGATTCCGATCCGCAATGCGGAGCAGCGCCAGGTGCTCGACGAGGCCAAGGCGCTTGCCGGCAGGGGCAGCCTCATCCCGGCTGAGCGCAGCTACGTCGAGCAGTTGCGGCGTTTCGAGTACCAATGCGCTGCCGCCGGCGTGCACCGCATCCACGGCCACCGCCACCAGTACGCGCAGACCCGCTACCGCGAACTGACTGGATGGGCGGCACCGGCGGCCGGGGGGCCGCGGTCGCGAGACCTCACGCCCTCGCAGCGCGAGGTCGATCGCGAAGCCCGGCTCACCATCAGCGAAGAGCTCGGCCACGAGCGCGAGCAGATCACGGCCGTGTACCTCGGCCGGTGAATCGCGCTCACGCAGTCTCTTGCAGGGACGCGATCAGCGGGCAGTTGACCCGGCCGCGGACGGCAGAGCATCGAGCGACCAGTGCTGTGAGCACCGACTCGATGCGTTGCAGGTCCGAGAGTTTCTGACGCACGTCGGCGAGTTTGTGCTCGGCCAGTTGTCGCGCATCGCCGCAGCGGGTGCCGTCTTCGAGCCGCAGCAGATCGGCGACTTCATCGAGGCTGAAACCGAGCCGCTGGGCGGCCTTGATGAAGCGCACACGCGCCAGTTCCGCATCTCCGTACCGGCGGATGCTGCCGTAGGGCTTCTCGGGCTCCGGCATCAAGCCCTTGCGCTGGTAGAAGCGGATGGTCTCGACATTGACGCCGGCCAGGTCGGCCAGCGCCCCGATGGTGATGCCGTTATTCCGATCCATGGCGCTTGACTCCGTACTTAAGTACGGCAGTAAGGTTACACCCCTGCCGGAACCGTTGGAGGCGCCCGTTCATGTCCGAACCCTCGCAAGGCCGCGGCGCCCTCTTTGCCGGAGGCGTGGCCGCGATCCTTGCCTCCACCTGCTGCCTCGGGCCGCTGGTACTGATCACGCTCGGGTTCTCGGGGGCGTGGATCGCGAACCTGACCGCGCTCGAACCCTATCGGCCGGCCTTCATCGCCGCGGCGCTGGTCGCCTTGTTCTTCGCCTGGCGCCGCATCTGGCGGCCGGCCGCGGCGTGTCGACCGGGTGAAGTGTGCGCCGTGCCGCGGGTCAACGCCGGCTACAAGGCGCTGTTCTGGGTCGTGTGCGCGCTCGTCCTGATCGCTCTCGGTTTTCCTTACATCGCTCCCTGGTTCTACTGAAAGGACATCACGATGAAGCTGCCCGTTGCCACGCTCGTCGTCCTCGCCACATCCATCGGCACCTCCTGGGCCGCCCCCCGGACGGTCACCCTGTCGGTGCCCACGATGGACTGCCCGGTGTGCCCGATCACCGTCAAGAAGGCCCTGACGAAAGTGCCGGGGGTCGCGCAGGCCGACGTGAACTTCGACGAGCGCGAAGCCACGGTGACGTTCGACGACGCGAAGACGACGGCCGAGGCCCTGACCAAAGCCACCAAGGATGCGGGCTATCCCTCCACAGTGGTCGGCAGCTCGAAATGAACGATGTCATTCTCGAATCGACGCTCACGTGCCCGTCGTGCGGCCACGCCAAGACCGAGACGATGCCCACCGACGCGTGCCAGTGGTTCTACGAGTGCGAGCAGTGCCACACCGTGCTCAAGCCCAAGCCTGGAGACTGCTGCGTCTACTGTTCCTACGGCACGGTGCCTTGTCCGCCCATTCAGCAACGCGGCACGTCCACGTCGCACTGCTGCGCGCGTTGACCAGGCGCCAGCTGGCTGTCGCCGTGGCAATCGATGAAGTCCGTCAGCAGTGCTGACAGACCAAAGAAAACGCCCGGGCAACCGTGAGGCTGCGCCGGGCGAAGGGGAGAGATCTCGATCAGGGGCTGGCGTCCCGAAGCGCTGCCGTCGGCAGTACTCCGGTCGGCTTCAGGCGGCGTGGGCCACCTCCTTCCAGTCGCCGGGGGCCAGCTCGATGAGCTTGCCGCCGAGCGCCTCGAGCTCGGTGGCTCGGTCGTAGTCGTCAACGTCTTGCGAGAAGTGCGTGACCGCGTTGACCAGGCCGTAGGCGCTCAAGTCGCCTTCGACGATGAGGTGCCGCAACACGCCGGCACGCTCGGTGTCGTTGAGCGTGTAGCGGTTTGCCAGCACCTCGACGGACTTCACCGGATCGCCGGTCAGACGGATGTCGCGCGTCTTCTGCAGCTTCTGCGCGACCTGGCGGAACGTGGCTTCGGAAACCGCAGCCTCGACCACA
>JAJTZA010000136.1 GCA_021463905.1 Terrimicrobiaceae bacterium
AGGGCAGAATGGCGCGCATCACCCGCAGTTTTTCGGGCGGGCAACCCAGGGCGCGGACGCGTCCGAGCAGGTGCTGCGACCGGCAGGCCACGAGCGCACTGCGGGCAAACATTTCGACGAGTGCCGCATGGGAGCCGGGAGCCGCCATCTCACCGGCAACATCGGAGCCGTGGAAGGATACCAGCACAGGCAGCCGCGCCCGACGCAAAACCGGCAGGAGGTGAACGGCGGTATTCCCAAAAAAAATGTGCAGGAGTCGGCAGCCGGATGCGAGGTCGAGGATGCGCCGGGCCTCCCGTTCGCTCACCTGCCATGGCCTCGTGGTCAGGCGTGAGATGCGCCTCCGGGCTTCCCGGAACGCCGAGCGGGGAACAAGCTGCGGACACACGCCGGGCCAGTCCCCCTTGGACTTTTGTGCGATCAGGACAGGGTGGAAGTTGTTCAGGCCATTGACGTGGCGGTACACGTGGTGGGCCTACGGCTCGAGATACGTCGCACAGAAAAGCGCGACGCGGGGCGGCTCACCATTCGACGCCAAGGACAACCACCCCGGCGGAATGCACCGGAGTTCCTCCGCCAAAATCCTTGCTGACCACCCGTTGCCCCGAACCGTAGTGCGCGGGAGCTGCCGGGTTGACCATCTGCCATGGCCTTCGCGTCTCAAAAACGTTTTTGACAATTCCCTCGATGCTTGGACGTGGCTCGACGGCCTGCACCGGCTCAATCCCGCGCGGCTTCGGAAGCGAGACCTCAAACCCCGTCCGCGACGGCTCCTGCGCCCGCACCCAACCTGCCAACACGAATGTCAACACTGCAATTGTTATGCCCCGTCGCATCCTTCCCTTCCTAAACCCTTTGTGGCTTGCTGACAATCCTCAACATTCCCACGACCCGAACTCGCTGCGCTTTCCCGCAGCGAATGTATCCATTCCCGCCAAATCGCAACCAACAATGCCATCAGGACGGGGCCGACAAACAACCCCACCAGGCCCATCGTTTTAACCCCGCCAATCAACCCGAAAAATGTCGGCAGGAACGGAAGGCGGATCGGGCCGCCCACCAGCTTGGGCCGGATGGTTTTGTCCACAACAAACAGCTCGATGGATCCCCACGCAAAAAGCGCGATGCCGGCCACCGGTTTCCCCGTTGCGATCAGATAGGCCGATACCAGAGTGAAAGCCGTCGGAGCGCCGCCGGGAACCAGCGCCATAAATCCCGTCAGCACGCCCAGCGTGAATGCCGAGGACACGCCGGCGAGCTTGTAGGCGATGCCCAAAACAATACCCTCTCCCAGGGCAATGAGACCCATGCCGGTGACCGTCGCGGTCACAGTCGCCGGAACCACGCGCGAAAACCGCTGCCAGCGTCCCGGCAGAATCCGCTCGCCCGCAATGTCCAACTGCGCGACCAGCCCCGCACCATCTTTGTAAACAAAAAACAGCGTGATGAGGATGAAGACAACGCTCAGGAGCACACTCAGTGCCCCGCTTCCCGCCGCCAGAACCCACCGCGAAATGCTGCCAATGTTTTTTCCGCTGACCATTTGGATGATCTCACCCAGGGCGCGGGGTTCGCTCAGCTTGAGTTTCCATTCGGTGGCCAGCTTCGGGCCGAGGATGGGCCAACGCGCGAGCCATTCCGGGACGGGGATTCCACGCTGGTTGGCCTCCTGCAGCCAGACCACCCAGACCTGAACCTCCTCGATCACATAGCCGAGCAAAAATATTGCGGGGATCACCAGCACCAGCAGGATCACCGACAACGCAACCGTGGCCGCAAGACTGCTTCGCCCACCACAAAAGACCACCAGTCGCCGATACAACGGCCAGCTCACCAAACCAATCACCAGCGCAGCCAGAACCGGAACCAAAAACCCATGAAAAAAATAGATGCCGGCAAGAATCAGCAAAAACACCAGCCACCGCAGCACGCTATTGGACGGGGTCAGGGACATGGCATGCGAGGGTGGCGCACTCATCGGGAAGTCTCGTTTCCAGGAATCCTTCGGTCACGCGCGGTCTGCTTTTGCTGATAAAAAAACAGGCAGATCAGGTGGCTGGCCAGGGGGACGGTCAGCAGGATGAAGGCGATGACCAGCAGCAATTTCAGACCGGAGATTTCATCGGCCAGTGCCAGCCACAGCCCGACCAGCATCAGACACATCCCAAACGTCGTCGCCTTGGCCAGCGCGTGCGCCCGCGAAATGGCATCCCGGAACCGCAAAATCCCAATGGATGCAAAAAGCATCAACAAGGAACCCGTCAGCAACAGCACCGCGCAAAGAATCTCACGCATCAGGGTCTTCCTCCTCGATCTCGCGAATGTCCTCGAACAGCCGGAACCGTCCGGGATTGGTGTAAAGGTAGGAAATGAAGGCGACGGTGCCGACAAATCCCAGCAGTGAAAATATGAGCATGATCTCGATGAAAATCGGTGTCTCCCAATGGACGGAAAGCAGAACAATAATCCCCACAATGCAAAATGCCACCATGTCAAAGGCCAGGATGCGATCCAGAATTGTCGGACCAGCCAGGAGACGAACGAGCGCCACCGCCAGCGCGAGAGCCAGAATCAATCCACAGGCGGGCAGAATCAGGGCGATCATCGGGTGAAAGAAAGAATTCCTTGCTTGAGAGTGGCGTCAAAGCGTTTTTGAATTTCTGGCGCGGGAGCGGCGGGATAGCAATGCAGAATGAGATATTTTTTTCCCTCCCGTTCTGCGGCCATGCTGCCCGGGGACATGCCAATGCACTGGGCGATGAGGAAGACCTCGAGGTCGCTGAGCCCCTCCACATCATATTGGACATAGCAGCCCTTGACCTGCTTCGCTCCACGCCGGAGCGCGATGCTCACAATGCGGATGTTGGAGTGGATCACTTCGACCAAAAACCGGAGGACAAACACCACGAAGGCTGAGACGCGGCGCACGTAATCCTGGCATCCGATGGCGCGTCGGAAAAGCGAGAGCAGGATGAAGGTGGCGACGAGCGCGACCAGGAAGTTTCCCAGTGTTGGGATGCCGCTCAGGAACAGCCACACCAGGGTGAGCGCAAGGTGCATGATGAACGGGCTTCTCACTGTCCTGCCTCCTTTCCAAGACGGGAAAACACCGCCTCTTGATACTGCGATTGATTCATGAGCGACTCGGCAGCCACCCGCGAAAGCCGGAAGACCGGCTCTGCGCCAAACCCAATGCCCAACGACACACAGGTCATCACCCCGGCCAGAACGGTCATGGCACGGATGGGAGGCGTGGGCTTTGAAACTCCCCCCTCCGGCGCCGGCTGCCAAAATGCCGCCAGCCAGATTTTCAACATGCTGATCAGCGTCAGGATCGAGGCCAGCACCGCCGCGCCGACCAGCCAGTACCTTCCGCCTTCCAGGCCAGTCGCAAATATCAGATATTTTCCCCAGAATCCGCTCAGGGGAGGGATTCCCGCCAACGAGAGCGCCTGCAAAAGAAACAGCGCGGCCAGCCAGGGACTCGCCGCCGCGAGACCCCCCATCCGTGCGAGCGAGTCCGAGCGGTTGTAAAAAAGCCCGGTGCCCCCGATCAGATACAGCGAGGATTTCACGATGATATGATGAATGACGTAAAATATGCAGGCCGCAATGGCCAGCGGAGTAAAGAAGGCAATGGCCAGAACCATGTAACCAATCTGGCTGACAATATGAAAAGACAGGATGCCCCGGATAAAGTCGCGGGAGAGAGCGCCGAGCACCGCCAGAAGCATGGTCAGCCCCGCCAGCCACGAGAGCATCCCATAGATGCCATCCAGGGTATGGGGGAACACCGTGCAAAGCATCCGCAAAATCACGTAGACGCCCACCTTGGTGAGGAGTCCCGAATAAAACGCCCCCAGGGAAAATGAAAGAATCGGGTAGCTGTTCGGGAGCCAGTAGTAGAGCGGGAAAATACCCGCCTTGATTCCGAACACCACCAGGAGCAGCACGACCACCAGCTTCACGGAAAACGCATCCCCCATCTCCGCCGCCCGCACCGCTATGTGTGCCATGTTGAGCGTGCCAAAAAGCGCGTACGCAAGGCCGGCTGCCGACAAAAACAGCGCACTGCCAAAAATGTTCACCGCCAGATAGGGAAACGCTTCCTTGATGTCCTGGTCGTTGGCTTCAAGAGTGAGGAGCGCATACGACGCCACCAGCATGATTTCAAACGCGACGAAGAGATTAAAAAGATCGCCGGTGAGGAAGGTCAGGTTGATGCCGGCCACCAGGAGCTGCATGAGCGGGAGCCGGAGCGGTTGCTCGAAACGGACCGGTGTCTCCGCGTAGCTGAACAAAATGCAGATCAGCGAGATGAAGGTGGCGAGGCAGAGCATGATGGCGGCCAGACCGTCCAGAACCAGGACGATGCCCAGCGAGGCCGACCAGCCCCCGATATTGAGAACCAGCGGAACACCCTCTCCCTGAAAGGTTCGCACCGCGAGGAAAAGCGCCAGCACAAACTGGGCTGCTGCCGAAAGAGCCACAAAAACCCGCCGTCCCACGCCCGGCAGCCCAAACGCCAGGCTGCACGCCAGCGCGGTCAGAATGGGCAGAAGAAACGGCCAGATCAGACTATTCATCCCCAGCCTCCGATTTGAAAAGCGATTCCGAGTCGGTCGTCCTGGCATCGAGAAAGATGCGGTAGAGGAGCATGATCAAATAAACGGTGAGACCAAAGCCGATGACTATGGCCGTCAGCACCAGCGCCTGCGGCAGAGGATCCACAGACGGCAGCGGGGAATCGTTGATAATGGGCGCACTGCGCCCCTCCGGACTGCCGGACATGGCCAGCATAAAAAGATTCGCGGCATTGGTCAGGGCGACAAATCCAAAAAGAATGCGGACAAAACTTTTTTGCAGGATGAGGTAGGTCGCAATACCAAAGAGGAACGCGACAAGCAGGGCGGTTTCAATTTGCATGGGCATCCCCCTCTTCGTTGGCGGTTTCCTCGATGCCGCCCTCCAGCGTGGAGGCGTAGTAGGGCGTCTCGCCGGGGGTGAAGGCGGGCAGGCCGGACGTCGAGCGCGCCAGGACGATGACCAATTTCACGGTGATTCCTCCGACCAAAAAGAAGACGCCGCAATCGAAGAGCAGCGGCGTGCCGACATGCAGTTCCCCGAGGAGAGGGAGTCCTGTCCAATGGAAATTGAATTGTGTGAGAAACGCCTGCCCCCACAACAGGGGTGCGAGTCCGGAGAGGATGGCCAACAATACTCCGAAAGCCGCCATGCGCAGCGGGGGCAGGGGCAGCTCGCGTTGCAGCTCACTCCACCCCCGCACCAAGCCCAGAAGGATAAAGGACATCCCCGTCATCAGCCCGCCAATGAATCCTCCACCGGGCAAATTGTGGCCGCGCAGGAGCATGTAGATCGAGATGATATTGACCAACAGGAAGACCAATCCGATGAGTGCGCGCAGCATGAAGGAGTTGACGGACTTCATGGCGCTTCCTCCTCGCCGCCCAGCAGAAACCCTGGCGGCAGCGCTTCATTGCTTCGCCGCGGACCCCGCTTGTAGCGCATCATCAACCCCAACCCGCCCAACGCCGCAATAAACAAAACCGTGATTTCGCCGAGCGTGTCGAATCCGCGAAAATCCACGAGAATGGTGTTAACGCCATTGTCGCCATGAGCGGCCACCTTCGACAGCCGCAGCATTTCCCTGCCGGCGGGTTCGGAGTTTCTGTGCAGATCCGCAAACAAAACCAGCGATCCCATGAACAGCCCGACTCCCACAGAAAGCAGCAGGCGAAGGAAATGACGGGACTCCCAGCCAAACTCAAACCGCAAGCCGAGCTGTGAGGATGACGGAAAACGCGCCAGCAAAAGCAGAATCATCACCACGGAGGCCGACTCGACCAGGATTTGCGTCATGGCCAAATCCGGCGCGTGATACATGGCAAAAAACAACGTGAGGAAAAACCCCGCCACCGAAAGCGCGATCAACTGGGCACTCCAACGCCGCAAAAAAATCACGCCAAACATGGCTGCAACCGTGAATCCCGCCATCGCTCCACGCCAGACATTCCAGTGCGTCCGCCAGGAGAATCCCTCCCAGCTCACATCGTCCAGGACGGAAAGGAAAATCCCTCCGGCGGAGGCCAGCAGGAAGGTGATCAAAAGCGGCAGGTATGCGGGTGGCCAATCCGCTTGCAGCGCATGGGTGAGCCGTCGCGCATAATGCGTCAGTCCGTCCAGCCCACGATCGAAATGCTCATCAAAACGCAGCCAGTCGGGAATGTGCGCCCTCTTCCATCCTGCATGCTCGGAAGTCAAATAGAGGAGCGCGCCCACCGCGAGGACAAGGGCACTCAGCAAAAGCTCTCCATTCCAGCCATGCCAGAGTGCCAGCGGCCCGGCGGATTTGTCATGCGTGCCAAGTCCCGACAGCCAGTCCAGCGGACGATTGAGCAGTCCGGGAAACGTGCCAAAAACCAGCGTGCCCGCCGCCAGAAGCGCGGGCGGGATTTCCAGGGAGCGTGCCGGACGGTGAAAAGTCAGGTTGGCGGGCCGCCGCCCCAAAAAAATTCCCGTAAAAAATCGTGCGGCCACAGCGGTGTTTAATGTGGCCGCCAGCAGGGTCGCGGCAAGAAAGGTCGCGCCCAACAGGGGATGAAGTTTGACGAGTTCGAGCAGGTCGGTGAGTGCTGATTCCTTGCTGATGAAGCCGGTGGTCAGCGGCAGTCCGGCCCAGGCGGCGGCGCCGAGAAATCCGGCGAGGGCGGTCAGGGGCATGAGGCGACCGAGGCCGCCGAGCTGTCGCAGATCGCGGAGACCCGTTGAATGCTGGACGATGCCAACCACCATGAAAAGCGCCGCTTTGTAAAAGACATGGCTGAGGGTGTGGTAGAATTCCGCCTGCATACCCACGGAAGCGCTCATGGCATAGAGGCCGATCAAAAACCCCAACTGGCTGATCGTGGCATGGGCCAGGAGGGCCTTGAGGTCGTTCGAGCGGAAGGCCAGGAAGGCGCCAACGACCATGGTCAGAAACCCCACGCCTCCCAGCAGCTCGAGCCAGAGTACCGTGTCCCCAAAAATCGGAAAAATTCGCGCCGTGAGAAACACCCCCAACTTGACCATCGTCGCAGAATGTAAGTATGCGCTGACCGGTGTGGGTGCCGCCATGGCACCCGGCAACCAGAAGTGAAACGGGAATTGCGCCGATTTTCCAAAAATGCCAATGGCCATCAGTGCCAGAATCCCGCCGTTTGGGCGGGCCCGTCCGGCCAGCAGCTCGCTCAGGGAATACGTGCCCGAGCCTTGCCCCAACAGGATGATCCCCACCAACAGACACAATCCTGTCGAGGCCGTCACCACCAGCGATTGACGCGCCCCCCGTTGCGCCTCGGGGTCTTCGTGCCAGAAACCAATCAGCAAAAACGACGCCACTCCCGTCAGCTCCCAGAAAACAAAGAGCACCAGCAGGTTGTCGGAAAAAACCGTCCCCAGCATGGACGTGACAAAAAAGAGCAGACCGGCATAAAAGCGCCGGTTCTCGCGGCTCGATCCCTTCAAATACAAGGCCGCATACCAGCAAACCAACAACCCGACCCCGCAGATCACCCAGCCAAAAAACATCGAGAGTCCATCCATCAAAAATGTGAGATTGATCCCCAACGAAGGAATCCACGGCTGGCTCACAACTTGCGCATGGGGAGGCTCCAGGGTGGAAGAAATCCCCACAAGCAAAAAACAGGAAGCTCCCATCGGAGCCGCAGTCAGCCACCCCAGGGAAATGCGCTCCCTGGCTCCGGCCAGCAAAACCGCCGGTACCGCCAGTGTCGGCAGCAAAATCGCCAGAAGCAGCCAATTCAGGGCGGTCATAAGCCCGCAAACCTACCCGTGTCGCTTCCAGTAAATCAAACCGAATTCACGACGCGGAAGGCTCCCCGGCTTGTCAATCCGACGCTCGGGAACTGTCTGGCGTCCTCGGTTCTTTCCCGCCTCAATTCGCTTGCTGTTTGCTTCGAGTGAATGGAGACGCCTTGCCTCAATGATCAGCGATTGAGAATGCGGCTTTGCGCCGTGTGGGAGTTTTGGTAGGGATGTTACTCACGATGAAATCAATTTCCTACTCAGCGGCGCGTGATGTTTATCTTGAGGTGGGGGTGGAGCCGGAAACCGCGCTCGAGACGCTTTCCAGGACGCCCATTTCCCTGCATTGCTGGCAGGGCGACGATGTGGGTGGATTCGAGCGGGAGGGTGCCTTGCTCGAGGGGGGCGGCATTCAGGCGACGGGGAATTTCCCGGGGAAGGCCCGTACGCCCGATGAGCTGCGCATGGACCTCGACAAAGCCCTGTCGCTGATCCCCGGCCATCACCGGCTCAACTTGCATGCGTGTTATGCCGAGCTGGGCGGGCGCACCCTCGATCGCAATGCCTACACCCTTCGGGAGTTCCAGTCCTGGGTGGACTGGTGCCGGGCGCGACAGATGGGGATGGATTTCAACCCGACTTTTTTTTCGCATCGTCTGGCTGCGGACGGGCTGACCCTCACGCATCCTGACTCCGCGATCCGCGCGTTTTGGATCGAGCATGGGATTGCCTGTCGCAAAATTGGTGCCGAGATGGGCCGCGCACTCGGCTCACCCACCGTCACCAATATCTGGATCCCGGATGGGTCCAAGGACATGCCCTACGACCGGAAATCGCCACGCGAGCGGCTGGCCGATTCCCTGGATGCCATCCTCGCGGAAAAAATCAATCCTGCCCACTCTTTGGATGCGGTGGAGAGCAAGCTCTTTGGGATTGGTTCGGAAAGCTATGTTGCCGGCAGTCACGAATTTTATCTCGGCTACGCGATCCGCCATGACCTGCTTTATTGTCTCGATGCCGGCCACTTCCACCCGACAGAAAGTTTGGCCGACAAGATTTCCGCGATCCTGCAATTCGTCCCCGGCCTTCTGCTCCATGTAAGCCGTGGTGTTCGCTGGGATAGCGACCACGTCACCCTTTTTGATGATCCAACACGCGGCATCATGGAGGAGCTGGTTCGCGGACAGTTCCTCGGGCGCACCCATATCGGCCTGGACTTTTTTGATGCGAGCATCAACCGCGTGGCGGCATGGGTCATTGGAACGCGCGCCGCGCTCAAGTCCCTGCTGGCCGCACTGCTCGAACCAGCCCGCCTGCTCAAAGAGGCCGAAAGCTCCGGCGATTTCACCTCCCGCCTGGCATGGTTCGAGGAAGCCCGGACACTTCCGCTGGGCGCGGTCTGGGATGAGTTCTGCCGCCGGTCCGAGACCCCGGCCACAGGCGCATGGATCCGCGAGGTCAAGAACTACGAAAAAAATGTTCTTGCCGGACGCTCCTGATGCAAATCCGGAACGGGTCAGCGGGAGGGTGATGCGCCACCGCCGAGGTGTTTTGTAAAAAACGCCTCCGAGAGATTTCCGCCCCAGCCGTGTTCGCCGGGGAACAAATCCCTCTCGATGTTTTCCGGATGGCCGGAGGCCTGATAAATGGCCTGCACCTGGCGGAAGCACTCGGTGGCATTGTCCACATGGAAGCAGGAATCTCCGGCTCCGATGTCCACGAGCAGGGGGAGCGGAGCGAGAAGCCCTTGCAGGTCGGGCAAATCCACAAGACTGTAAAGTCCCGGCGCGACCTGCATCCCGCAATAGTTCATGTCGCGAATGCCAAACAATTCCCATAAATCGCTGTAGCAAATAATCTCGGCGGCACGAAAACGGCTGTCGGTGAGCGCTGTCCAGAGTGTCATCGTCCCGCCTCCGCTCAACCCCATCACTCCGAGATTCGAGGCGTCCGCTTCGGGGAGGGTCGAAACAAAATCGGTGGCGGCGCGTCCGTGTGCCAGATTGATGGAGAGGCTGGTCATGCCCAGCATGGTGGCGTGCAGGTAGTAAAGGTTGCACCAGTCGCGTCCGTGATTGTGATGGAAAAAATGCGGTTTGTGGTTGTCGTTGCGCTCGCCGCATCCGATCCAGTCAATCGCGTAGGTCAGGAAGCCCTTCCCGGCCATTTGGTGTCCGTAGTCGTAGTTGTGATCCACGATGTTCTGGCGGATGGCAGCGCTGGTGGCATTGCCCATGACCGGATCTTTCCCGTGGGCGCCATGTCCATGCCAGCACAAAAGCGCGGGCCAGGGACCGGTGTCTTTGCCCGGAAGATTGACCTGCAACGAGGCGCTGATATGCGGCGCGACATCCAGCAGGTAGCGCCGTTTGCGGATGCCACGGTCTTCCCACTCGGCCACGAGGTGCGCCTCCGGCGCGACCCGCTCAGGCCAGCGACCCAGGGTGGCCAAAACCTCCGGACGCGCCGCAGCCTGCCACGCCGGGAAGCCATCCTTCCAGTCCGCAAAATGGAATTTGGGGCGATGCCCGGCCGCCATGGCCATGAACATTTTGAGAGGGCTGAGATTTTTGGATTTCATGGATGATGTTGCAGGATCAATGCCAGCCGTTTTGCGGCGGGTCAAGAGCCGTCTCCGATTATTTCGGGGAGCGAACGAACGGTCGCATGGATTGGGGCAGACGGAGAATGACCAGAGCGACGAGGGAGATCAGCAACGTGAAAAGCGCCAGGAGAATCGCAGGGGTGGTTTCCCCGGATTCCACATGGAAAAAAATGGCGAGAGGGATGGTCTGGGTGCGACCGGGCAGATTGCCGGCCAGCATCAGGGTGGCACCAAATTCTCCCAGCGCACGGACGAAACTGAGCGTCACCCCGGCAAGAATGCCCGGCCATGCCAGGGGCACAAGAAGGCTCCACAGGAGTCGCCATTCACCCAGACCCAGCAGACGCCCCACATCCAGCAGCTCATGGTCAATCTGCTGGAATGCCGCATGAGCGGCCAGATACATCAGCGGGAACGAGGCGACCACGGCGGTAATCACCGTGGCTTCCCAGGAAAAAATGACCGACACCCCCCACTCATCAAGCAGATGTCCGATAGGAGAGCTGCGCCCAAAGAACAGGAGCAGCAGCAGGCCGACC
Source organism: Terrimicrobiaceae bacterium (assembly GCA_021463905.1). Taxonomy (GTDB): domain Bacteria; phylum Verrucomicrobiota; class Verrucomicrobiia; order Chthoniobacterales; family Terrimicrobiaceae; genus JAJTZA01. The sequence goes on from JAJTZA010000136.1 coordinate 10,969, forward strand.
ACTGTGGGTGGAAGCGCAAGAGGGAGCAAAAACAGCGCGTCCATCAGGCCGGCCAGCGGCTTCCGACACCCCAGCCGCCACCACGCAGCCAGAACTCCACAAAAAAATGTGATGACCGTCGCGGTGACCGTGGTTTTCAGGCTGATCCAAACCGGCGCGTAGTCCATGCGTTGTCCCTAGCACCCCGGAATGCCAAATCCGAAGCTTTTGAAGATCGCTTCGGCCTCCTCCGAGCACAGGAAGCGGAGGTAGGCCCGGGCGGCTTCCGGATGTTTCGAGGATGCAATGATGGCGGCAGGATAGGTCACGGGCTGGTGCGCGTCATCCGGCGCAGAGGCCAGGATCGTCGCGGACTTTGAGTGCCGCGCATCCGTGAGGTACACGATGCCTGCATCCACATTTCCCGTTTCTGTGTAGGTCAGAACAGCGCGCACGTCTTTTGCAAAAACAAGCTTGGGAGCCACGGCTCCGGTAATCCCAAAGTGTGCGAAAATTTCTTCCGCGTATTGACCTGCCGGGACACTCTTGGGTTCTCCCACTGCGATGCGACGAACCTCTGGGGCGGTCAGGCCTGGAAAGTCTTTTGGCACCTTCGCACCGGGCGGGCCAATCAGAACGAGAGTGTTTGTCAGCAGATCCGCGCGTGTGCCCTTGAGCAAAAGCCCCTGCGCGGCCAGCGCATCCATGGGCTTGGCGGCCGCAGAGATAAAAACATCTGCGGGCGCACCATGCTCGATCTGGTGTTGAAGAGCGCCCGATGCGCCGTAATTCACCGCAATTTTAATGCCGGGCTGCGCAGCCTGGAATGTGGCATTCACCGCCGTCAGCGCGTCTTTCAGGCTGGCTGCGGCGGAAACAATCAGAGACTGCGCATGGACAGGACCCAGAGTGCCGGCGGCCCAGAGGAGGAGAGGGACGAAAGTGCGTTTCATGAGCGGGAGACGCGACTCATGCGCCCAGGGGATGCCATACGGTTTTCAGTTCGAGGAATTGCGAGATCAAGCGCAGGGCCTGGGCGGGGGAGGGTGAGGCGGTTTCCTCCTCCGGGATGAAGTGAACCCTTTTGACGCTCTCTGCGGCCGCGAGCTGGATTTCGCGGGCTTCGTCGGTGGAAACCGACGCAAGGAGACCGCGAATTGTCCCATGAGAGGCCAGCGTCGGGAGCAGATCTTTGTGAAACCCCGTGAGCAGGTTTACCACGCCGCCGGGCAGGTCGCTGGTCGCGAGCATTTCTCCCAGGAGAATTGCGGGATACGGGCGCTTGCCTGATGCCAGCGCGACAACCGGGTTGCCGCCCGTGATGAGCGGAAGAATCAGCCCGAGGAGGCCGATCAGAGGACGCGATTCCGGTGCAATGACCGCACAGACTCCCAGGGGCTCGTTGACCGTAAAACAAAAATGGGACGAGGCCACCGGATTGACCGAACCCAGGCACTGCTCGAATTTATCGCACCATCCCGCAAAGTGGACGATCATGTCAATGGACGCGGAAACTTCCGTGTCCGGAGAGACATCCCGGCGACCGGCCCCCCAGGCCACCGCTTCGCGCAGCTCCGCATGGCGCGCTTCCAGCATTTCGGCAAGCCGGTAAAGGATTTGCCCGCGATTGTAGCCGCTGCGATTTTGCCATGTGGAAGCCGACTTGGCGGCGGCCTCGACCGCGTTGCGGACGTCTTTGCGGGAGCACTGTGGGATATGCACGGCCAAATTGTCGTGGCGGATTGGATAGACGCGGGCACTTTCGGAGCGGATGAAATTGCCTCCCGAGTAGCATTTGGGTGTTTTGCGGATGGGTGAGCGGTGTGTCATGGCATGGGTTGCAGGTGGCAATACTCGAGGAGGCCCTGTCGGCCTCCCTCACGTCCAAACCCACTTTCCTTATAGCCTCCAAAGGGCGCTGAGGGATCAAACTTGTTGTAGGTATTGGCCCAGACGACTCCCGCTTTCAGCCGCGAGGCCATGAGGAGGATTCGCGACCCTTTCTGAGTCCAGACTCCGGCACTCAGGCCGTAGGTGGTATTATTCGCCTTCTCGATCGCCTCCTCGGGCGTGCGGAATGTCAGGACACTCAGCACTGGTCCAAAAATTTCCTCGCGGGCGATGCGGTGGCTTTGCTCGACACCGGAGAACAGCGTTGGCGGAAAATAGAATCCGCGCTGGGGTAGCCGGCAGGATGGCTGGTGGAGCTTTGCCCCCTCGGCCACGCCGGCCGCCACCAACCGGCGGATTTTGGCCAGCTGGGCCTTCGAGTTGATGGCACCGATGTCGGTGTTCTTATCAAGTGGGTCTCCCACCCGCAGCGTGCTGATGCGGCGTTTCAAGCGCAGGATCATTTCCGGGGCGATGGACTCCTGGACGAGCAGTCGTGACCCTGCGCAGCAGACATGACCTTGATTAAAGAAGATGCCGTTGATGATGCCCTCGACGGCCTGATCCATTGGAGCGTCCTCGAAGACGATATTCGCGGCCTTGCCGCCCAGCTCGAGGGTCAGCTTTTTTCCGGAACCCGCCAGTTGGCGCAGAATCGCCTTGCCCACACCGGTCGAGCCTGTGAACGCGATTTTGGAGGCGAGGGGGTGTGCGACAACGGTGGCACCAGTCGCCCCAGCTCCCGTTACCATATTCACAACCCCCGGCGGAAGTTCCGCTTCCTGTAGAATCGAACAAAACTTGAGTGCGGTCAGTGGGGTCGTCTCGGCAGGCTTGAGTACGACCGTATTCCCGGCAGCCAGCGCGGGTGCCAGCTTCCATGCGAGCATCAGCAGCGGAAAGTTCCATGGAATGACCTGCCCGACCACGCCACACGGACGAGCCGCACATCCCGGCGCCAGCAGGTCGAGCTTGTCGGCCCAGCCCGCATGATAAAAAAAATGTGCCGCCGCCAGGGGAACGTCAAAGTCGCGGGATTCGCGGATCGGCTTGCCGCCATCCAGGGACTCCGCCACAGCAAACTCACGCGAACGGTCCTGAAGCAACCGCGCAATGCGAAAGAGAACCTTGCCCCGCTCGGCGGCAGCCATGCGTCCCCATTCTCCCGCCAACGCCCGCCGGGCCGCACGATAGGCCGCATCCACGTCCTCGGATCCCGCCTCAGCGACCTCAGACAACTGCCTCTCGCTCCCAGGAGAAATACTGGCAAAATATTTATTGTGGCGAGGTGGTACAAAGCGCCCTCCGATAAACAACCCGTAGCGGGAGTCAATGCGCGGGTCTGCGGTTTCCGGTGCGGGGTCGTAATCCCACAGGCCGCCAAAGATCAGCTCGCGCGGGGAGGGCTTGCGGGGAGTCGCGGCGGATCGGGGAGCCGACTTGCGGGGTGATGCGCGATTTTTCATCTCTCAGTAGGCACTTTCAGATTCGCTGAAACCATACGAGGCAGGATAGGCGCCCACACGCTCTTTTTCGAGCTGGCGGAGTACGTCATTGAGCAGGGAAGATGCGCCAAAGCGGTAGCGCGTAGGCACGAGCCATGCGTCGCCGAGGGTTTCTTTCACGGCGACAAGGAATTGCAGCGACTGCTTGGCCGTGCGGATGCCTCCGGCGGGCTTCATCCCCACAGGAACCCCGGTGGCCAGAAAATAATCGCGGATGGCTTCGATCATCACCTGATGAGTTTCCAGCGTGGCATTCGAGGAGGTCTTGCCCGTGCTGGTCTTGATAAAATCCCCCGGACGGAGCACCTCCATCGCCAAAAAACTTGCGGCGCGGATATTGTCCAAGGTCTCCAATTCACTGACCTCGAGGATCACCTTCAGGGTGGCGGAGCCGCAAACCTCCGCCACAGTCGCAATTTCCTCCTGGACGCGCCCGCCTTCCCCGCACAAAAACGCGCCCCGATTGATGACCATGTCAATTTCGTCAGCCCCCTGTGCCAGTGCGCGCCGTACCTCCTCGATCCGCAGCCGCCAGGGAGACTGACCTGCGGGAAAAGCCGTGGCGACCGAGGCCACACGCACCGGAGAGCCCGTCAGGCACGTCCTGGCGTAAGTTACCATCGCGGGGTACACGCAGGCAGCCGCGACGTGTGGCAAATCCATTTCCACATGCGGGGTGATGGCCTTGCGGCAAAGTGCCGCCACTTTGCCAGGGGTGTCTTTCCCTTCGAGCGTGGTGAGATCCATCATCGAGACCACCTTCCGCAACCCCCACGTCTTCGAGACACCTTTAATGCTGCGCATCGCGAATTTTGCAACGCGCTCGCTCACGCCCACCGCATCCACCGTTCCATACCGGCTTTTCACGGCAGTCCTCACCGACTCCCTCACCAGAAACTCTGCGGAACCTGGATTTTGTCTCCGGGCTTCAAGGGGATGTCCTTGCTGGGCTGCTTGCGGATTTCGCGAACGCTGACCATGATCACATTACCATCGCGCAAAAGCCGTACCTTGCTCTGATCGGCAAACTCTGTGAATCCCCCCGCCGCAGTGATCGCACCGAGGACGGTCAAATCCGGAGTGAAGGGTACGCGCTGCGGCGCACGTACGTCTCCTCCCACATCCACAAAACGGGCCGCCATCGGAACGCTCAGCGTGATCGAGGGATTTGTGTAAATCTCCTGGCTCCGGTACGCATTTTCAATCGCCGATTGCAACTGATCCTGCGTCAGCCCCGCTGCGCGCACCTTCCCAATATGTGCCAGGTTGATGAAGCCCTGGCCGTCAATCGTGTAAGAACCCGTGACTTGGGCAATGTCTTCAGCCGGAACGCCTCCCAAACGGATTTCTATCTGGTCGCCATCCCGCAAAACAACATTCTGCGCACGGACAACGGAGGGCACCGCCACCACTGCCATCATGAGTATCACCAAAAAAAGTGGGCGCACGTTCATGTTAGTATTCTGCGTGGTCGTCTTCCTTGGCCGCTGTGGGTATGGCAGCCTCCGTCTTTTGCGCGGACCCCGCAGTCGGCTTCACCGTCCGCGTGCGGTCTCCCTTTCGCGGGCGGTTGTAGTAGTTGTAATAGCTCGTGTAGTATTCGTAATACTGGTCGTGGCGCACATCCACATTGTTGAGGACGACGCCCAGAATGGTGCCTCCCACGTTGGTGATCGCATTTTTAACCCGCTGGAGCATGGCGCGTGGGAAGCGGCGGTGCTGCACAACCACAATCGTCAAATCCACAGCACTGGCCAGCACCGAGGCATCGCTCACACCCAGAATCGGCGGCGAATCAAAGAAAATCGCATCGAAGCGGTTCTTGACGTCCTCCATAAACTCGACCATGCGCTGCGAGTTCAGGATTCCCACCGCATCGGTTGGCAGCGAACCGCTCGGCAGTAGAAACAAATTATCCACCGATGTCTGCATCACCACCTCTTCAAGATCGGCCTTCCCCATGAGAAGGTCGGAGAGGCCCACCTCGTTGCTCACTCCAAACATCCGGTGCTGCGCGGGACGCCGCAAGTCCGCATCCACGATGAGCGTGCTGTAACCGCCCTGCGCAAAGGTGTAGGCAAGGTTTGTCAGGGTGGTGGTCTTTCCCTCTCCCGCACCTCCGCTGACGATCGTAAAAGCGTTGGCGTCGGCAGATTTGCGATTGAATTCCACATTGGTGCGCAGGATGCGGTAGGCTTCCGCGTCCGGACAGGTTGGGTCTTCATCCTTGAGGATGGCGATATTTTTGGGAATGACGGCCAGGACAGGGATTTGAAGGAACGATTCGATGTCCTCCATGGTTTTGACGCTGGTGTCGAGGTATTCGATGAAAAAGGAAAGGCCGACACCAAAGACGAGTCCGACCACGGCACCCAACGCGATATTGAGCCACACCCGCGGGCTTGCCGGATACTCGGAAACCTCCGCGTATTCCCAAATGCTCACCGGTCTCTGCGGCATTGTTTTCTGCATCGTCTCAGTATTCAGGCGCGATTCGGCAGCCTCCAGGAGCCGCTTGGCCTGAATGTAGTTGGCCTTGGCCGCATAGTAGCCTGCGGATTCAGACTTGGACTGTTGCTGGGCCGCTCGAGAGTCCTCCAACTGCGCCGTCAGATTTTTAAGCGATTCCTGCGCAATCGAAAAGTTTGCTTCGAGGGTTTTGCGCAGGACGGTGATCTGGTCGCGCAACTGATTTTCCATCACCCCCATCTTGGCCCGAAGGGCCGTCACCATCGGATGCTTGGCTCCCAGCCCCGAGTTGAGAAGACGCGCCATCTCGGACGTGGCCTCTTGGAACTGCGGGAGTACCTGCTGGATGGTCGGATCCTGGATTTCCAGCGTGACGAGCGAACGCATGATCTGATCGTCGGTCATCTGGGAAATCTGGTCGTGTTTGGCCCGCAGCGATTGCACGCGCAGACGCTCGGATGCCACCTGCTGCTCGACGGACATTTGCACCGTGTTTTCCGCCTGCAGTGTCTCCTCCTGGCTGTCAGGATTCAGATCATTGATACCGGCCTCGACGCGGATGCGGTTCATCTCGGCGCGCAGCTCCTCGACTTTGTTGCGCTGTTTTTCCACCTCGTCGCGCAGGGTGGTGAGCGAGCGGTCGAGCCATTCCTGCGAGTCGGTGATGCGCTTGCGCTGGTATTCATCAGCAATGCGATTGGCAATTTCCATTGCCTCGCGGTTGTCGGTGCTCGAGACAAGAATCTGGATCAGCTCGGTATTGCGGATTTCGCGCATCGTCACCATGCGGCGGAGCTGGAAATAGGTCTGTTCCTTCGAGGGAAGCCCCCAGTTTTTTTGGAGATTCAGCGCGTCAATGACGGGATAGAGGATTTCCTTGCGCTGGATAATCTCGAACTGCGTCGTGAGGAAACGCGGATCCAGCCCGCCAATGTTCCGGTTCTGAAATACCTCGAGCGTGTCCGATTGCTTGACCTGCATCGTCACTGTGGAAATGTAGGTCTTGGGAAGAAAGTACGTGACCACCGCCGCTGTGATGACCACGAGCAGAAAGACGAGGATGATCAGGGGGAACCGGACGCGAATCACTCTCCAGTAATCCAGAAAGTGCAGCTTGATTTCGCCAGAGTCCGTGCTCATGGGAGAGAATTGCGTGTCATAAAGCGATTCAACCTAGTCCAACGCATCCGCAGACGCAACTGAAATGGGAGTCAAATCTGAGAATCTCAGAAGGAAAAATTGGCACCCATGTAGGCGACATTGCGGTTGTACTCGCGCTCGGGGGCATCCGGGGCCACGTCAATCGTGTATTGGTAGCCGGCGCTGAGCGAGGTGAAGCGGTTGACGGCAAAGTTCAGGGACATTGCGAAGGTGACAACATTCTCCGTATACGAGGAGATGACATTTTGCTGGTCATAATAGTTGATGAGCCAGTCGGCGCTGAGCTGTCCTGAGAGGCGGCGGGTGAAGCCGTGGGTGAGGTTGAGGCCGGTGCGGAAGGTCTGGCGTTGGCTGACGTTATACACGCCGGAGGCCTCTGTGCCGTACCGCATCAACCATCCCAGCGAGGAGGCCGGGCCAAACTGATAGGCCAGATTGCTCTCCAGGTAAGGCCCCAGATAGATGGATTCGCCATCCACGGGATTGTCCACATTGCGCAATTCCGCGCCGACCCGGGCATTCCATGTGAGACGCGGGTTGAAGACCTGATCCACACCAATGAGGAAAAAATGGCCGAGCGAATCCATGTCCGCCTGAAAGTAGGTGACCGGGTTGACGCGGTATTCGAGGACGCCGGTGGTTTTTGGAAGCACCAGGTACCGACCCGAGAGGGAGATGGTCTGCTCGATGCGGCCCTGGTTGTCGTTGATTTCGTCCTCGGTGTAATAGATGACCCCGAAGCGGTAGGCGAGGACGGTGGAAAACTTATCCGTCCACTGGTAGGCGGCACTCAGGCTGGTATTGGAATAGAAATAGTCACCATCCTGGCGGCTGCTGGTGCCGAGGATCGAGACGTTGGGCTGGGAAAGATAGGCGGTGGTGGTATCCACGCTCAGGGTGAGGCGCGGGGTGGCCTGGTAGGTGGCGCCGAGTGTCCACGCGCCATTCCAGTCAATTGGGTCTCCGGGACGGTTGTAATAATAGGTGAGACCTCCAGCAAGGTTGGTGCGCAGTTGGAGGCGCGGGCTGCCGAATTCATAAGAAATACCTGCGCCGAAGTTGGTGTACCAACTGCGGGTGGGATTGTAGCGTGTGGTATAGACGTTGCTGTCAAAGCCTTCGCGCACCGAGAAGGTGAAACGGAAGGGCTTTCTCGAAAAAATCCCCAATCCGAGCGGCGCGCCGCCTTCGCTGTCCTCGATGGCATTGTCGCCGAGGTTGTCGCCAAACTCGCCGGGCATTCCCGCGTTCCAAAATTGGAAGCCGGGGGTTTGCGCCGAGGCGGTTCCGCAGAGGAGTGTGGTGATGCAGACGATGAGAGCGAGTGAACGCGATTTCAATGATTGGGGCTTGTTGGCAGACATAGCCGGAGAGTTAATGCAGGTTTTTTTTGCTGGCAAGCTCTATCTTGCTACATCGAGTAAAAATTTTTCCTCCCCCCGCAGATTTTTTGTCTGTGTGGCGTCCCTGCGGTTCCGCCTCCCCTCGATGCCAGCGTCTGCGCG
>JAJTZA010000137.1 GCA_021463905.1 Terrimicrobiaceae bacterium
CAGTGGAGCAATAATCCATGAAGACTCCGAATCCGGAGACGTTGCAGGGAGGCGTCCACCTGATCCTGCACCCAGGACGTGATGTCCTCCACGCCTTCTGGAACCTTCGGCAACTTTGTGACCACCTTCCATCCCTCCACCCCGACCTCTCCCAGAATGGCCTCGCTTTTTCCGTAAGCAATAGCCGTATCCAGTGTGTCAATGCCAGCTTCCGCAGCCACATCCAGAATTTTTCGAATCTCATCCTGGTTGACCTGTCCCGAGCGGTTGCTCACCCCATACTCCATGCCAAATTGCACAGTGCCAAGTGCCAGCCGAGAGCCCACATGCGGAGCCAAATGGTTTGCGCTTGCTTTCATATTCCGTTCTGATTACAGCCGTTATTTTCCATTGGATCAATAATAGGATATGGGAGTTTGTGATGAGCGAAGGCAGGGAGAGTTCTGAAGGTGGTGGAAGCCATATCGCGTTTGATTCCGCGGAAAAAGTCTTTTCGCTATTTACGGCGGCGTCCTGTTACGTGCTGTGGGTGGGGGACGATGGGCGGCTGATCCACGTTGGTTCAGCACCGGTGGGTTCGATGGGGGAGGCGCGTCGGCTCGGGATGCGGGGGATTTCCGCTTATACCGACACCATGCAGGGATGGGATCGTCAGGAGGATCGCGAGGAGTTTTCAGTGCTGGGCGATACCAGCTACCACGACGTGGCGATGGCCGCGCAGTTTCCTGAGCCGGGGGGCCCACTTGTTCCTGGAGAAGTATTTTCCGGTTCGGTGCGGGATGTCCGGTTGCGCTATGTTTCCCATCGCATTGCGGAGGACGAGGAGCCGGGGTTGGCACCGGGTCATGGTCTGAACACTCGGGTGCGTCAACCGCGACAAACCCTGATCATTCATTTGCGGGATACCCTCTATGATTTTTCCGTGGAATTGTTTTACCGCCTCACTCCTGAGCAGGATATTTTTGAGCGGTGGGTGGAGATTCGCAACGACACCTCCCACACGGTGCAACTGACGCGTCTGGCTTTCGCCTGCCTGCATTTGCCCCGCTCTGCCACGGCGTTGGTCAGTTTGACCGGAGGAGCCGGGCGTGAATTTCAGAGAACGCGCTATGAATTGGCGCAAGGGACGCTGCTCTTCGAGCACTGCGGGTTGAACACCGGCCATGCGCACAATCCGGTCTTCTGCGCACACCGGCCTGGTCAAGCCGACGAAGAACACGGAGACGTGTTTTTTGGGGCTTTGGCTTTCAGTGGGAACTGGTCCTTGCGGTTCGAGACGCTCCCCAATGGAACCACGCGGGTGTTGGGCGGGTATGAGCTTCTGGATTTTGGAATGTCTCTGGCTCCCGGCCAGTCCCATCGAACCCCGGCCATGCTCTTTGGTTGGTCATCTGAAGGCATCGGGGGTGCCAGCAGAAAAATGCATCGGTATCTGCGAGAACGCATCCTTCCCGACACCGGCGACCGGCCCGTGCTTTACAACTCTTGGGAAGCCACGGGCTTTGATGTCCGCGAAGACCACCAACTTGAATTGGCGCGCCGGGCCGCCTCTATGGGAGTGGAGCTTTTCTGCGTGGACGATGGCTGGTTTGGCGGACGCGCTCACAGCGCGGCGGGACTGGGCGATTGGTCACCACGCGCTTCCGCCTTCCCCGGCGGATTGAAAGCCTTTGCTGAAAAAATTCGTGCATTGGGCATGAGGTTTGGGCTTTGGGTGGAGCCGGAAATGGTCAATCCCGACTCGGACTTGTACCGTGCGCACCCGGATTGGGTTCTGCATTATCCGGGCCGACCCCGCACCGAGGCCCGAAACCAGCTCGTCCTGGACTTTGGACGCCCGGAAGTCATCGAACATCTTCTCCGTTGTTTAAGCAATCTGGTCGCAGAATTCGGAGTGGATTTTCTCAAGTGGGACATGAACCGCTATGCCACAGAAGCCGGCTCGGTGGCAGGCCAGAGCGTCGGATATTCACACGCCCGGGGCCTTTATCGGATCATGGATGAATTGCGCCGCAGGCACCCGGGCTTGGAAATCCAGACCTGCTCCGGCGGCGGTGGACGGGTGGACCCGGGGATTTTCGCCCGCTGCGATCAGGCATGGATCAGCGACAACACCGACGCGCATGAGCGTGTGGGCATCCAGGAGGGATACACGCTGGCCTACCCGGCCCGCACGATGGAGTGCTGGGTCACAGCGGAGAAAAATCCTCTGACCCAGCGGATCAGCGATCTTGCCTTGCGGTTTGATGTGGCCATGCGCGGCGCACTGGGCATCGGCGCGCGCTTGGATGAGTTGACTGCAGGGGAAATTGCCGGGTTTCGTCAGCAAATTGCTTTCTATAAGCGGATTCGATCCGTGGTGCAAAACGGCGACCTCTTCCGTCTGGATGAGGTGGGACGCGCCTCCGCTTCGGTTTGGCTCTTCGTCTCCGCCAATCGCGCCCAGGCTGTTTTTTCGAGCATTATTTTGGCCACCCCACACGGCCAACTGAGAGGGCCCTTCCGGCTCTGCGGGCTTGACGCGAGCCTTTCGTACCGTGTGACCAATTGCCGCAACGAGGAGGTCGGATGTTTTCCAGGCTGGCAATTGATGGCGTTTGGCCTGCCCGACGACCACCTGACCGCAGGTGCCTGCCGCAGTGTCCGGAGCCGCACGCTCCTCCTGGAAGGTCTCAACCCTGACGATCCTCCTTGATCTGCAACTATAAAACTTACGAAATGCATCGTTGCGAAAAATCCCTTTCGAGGAACGGGGTGGATGGCGGGGGAATAAAAACAGCATAAAGATGCTATACAAACCATGGGTTCCCGCTGGAAGCAAACATGGACAAAATCCTCTTTCTGCATAATCTCGATACATGGAAGAAAGCCATGATGTTGATCGGAGGGTTCTCGTCTTGTGACCGAGCGCATTGACAACTTGCGGCAGGAATACACGTCGCAGGGGCTGCGTCGCGAGGATCTCGACCCCGACCCGATTGCTCAATTCCAGAAATGGTTCGAGCAGGCCCGCACAGCGGGCATTCTCGAGCCCAATGCGATGACCCTCTCAACCGCAGACGCGGCGGGCTGTGTGTCCTCGCGCACGGTGCTCTTGAAAGCGTATGACCAGCGGGGGTTTGTATTTTTCACCAACTACGGCAGCCGGAAGGCGCGACAGATTGCGGAAAACGCGCAGGTGTCCCTGCTCTTTCCCTGGCTGGCTCTCGAGCGGCAGGTGGCCGTCCTTGGCAAGGCGGAACGGATTTCCCATGCCGAATCCCTGCGCTATTTTATGAGCCGACCGTTTGGCAGCCGGATTGGTGCCTGGGTGTCGGATCAGAGCCGGGTGATTTCCTCGCGAAAACTCCTCGAGGATAAGTTCCGGCAGATGATGGAAAAGTTTCGCGACGGGCAGGTGCCCCTGCCGGACTTTTGGGGCGGGTACCGGGTCGAGCCCTCTTCTCTCGAATTTTGGCAAGGCGGCTCCAGCCGCCTCCACGACCGCTTTTTTTATACCGGCGGCGGCCCATGGACAATCGAGCGCC
>JAJTZA010000138.1 GCA_021463905.1 Terrimicrobiaceae bacterium
AAAGAACTCATCCCCGATTTTTCCCGGATAAAGGATTCCCAGACCATAGTGCATCTGCCCGTCTCCCTGTGCCGGCTCGACCGGAGTGACCGCATAGACGAGAGGATTTTCCCTGGAGAGTACAGCATCATAGCTTTGCGCGTCCCGGAAAACTCCGCGCAAATCAGAAAGATGGCGCTCGGTTCGGGGAAATCCCGAAATGGCGGCTTGGGACAGGTCCAGGTCGAGCGCAATGGCTGGGTGCTGTAAATCCCGCAGGGAATGATCGCTCATATTTTGAATCCTTTGGATTGAATTTTTTGCGGAGGTGGCAGACCCGCGCTCTTGAGTGCGTTCAGCGCGGCACCCTCGAGTGAGGAGCCCCGGGGTGCGATAAGACGGATGTCCGGACAGGCATCGAGCAGGGTCTGTTCCAGCAAATCCTGATAGGGGGAGCCGCTGCGGGCACAGCCGCCAAGCAATACCACTTCCGGAGGATGCGCAAAACTCAATGCCGCCAGAACCCCTTTGACCAAGCCCACCAGCGCATCTGCTCCGGATTGCAAAATGGTTTTGGCCACAACATCGCCTTCCGAAGCCAACCGCATCACTACGGGCGCAAACTCCCCGACATCGCCAGGTGTCCATGGCTTTGTGTAAAAACAGGCCAGCAATTCGTTTGGTTCGGTGACACCAAAAAATGCCAATGTGGACGGCGTGAGCGCGGTGGCGGGGCCTCTTCCATCCGCCGCGCGCGCGACGGCTCTTACCGCCGCCAAAGCCAGCCCAAAGCCGCTCCCTTCATCGTCCAAAATCCACCCCCATCCTCCACACATAAAGGAATTCCCCAGCTCATCCCGCCCCAGACAGTTCGACCCCGTACCGGAAATGAGCGCGATCCCAGGCCTCCCGGAGAGACCGCCCGTCAGCGCATTGGATAAGTCATTTTCTACAACCACCTCCCCCGCAACTGCCAGCCCCTCACCCTCCGCCGCCGAACGCATGGCGCAAATCTCCTGCCGCGACTTGACCCCGGCAGCCCCCACAAACGCACTCCGGGCCGGTTGAAAAGGTTTTTTGGCAGACGCCCACGCCGCAGAAGCCGCTTCACGCAACCGCGTCCGCGCTGTCGTTAAACCCACGTTGTGGGGATTGGCGGAAGCCGCGCTGCCCGTCCCCTTCACGCGGCCTCTGCTGTCCACCAAAACGGCGCGTGTTCCTGTTCCTCCTGCATCAATGCCAAGAAACCAGTCAGCCATGAGCGCATTCTCTCAAAGGGAAATGGGCTTGAAAGTCAAATAACACAATATAACATAAAGCAGAAGTTGTAACATTTCATGCTGCCAACCGTTCGCCACCAACACATTCTCGAGGCCTTGCGCAACCACGGGAGCGTATCCGCTGCGGCCTTGCGTCAGACCTTTCAAACGACCGCCATGACGGTATGGCGCGACCTGGAAGCGCTTGAGGAACTGGGGCTGTTGCGGCGGACGCGCGGCGGTGCCTGCCTGCAGAACCGCTTTCCTGGAGAACCGAATTACGAGGCCAAGAATCAAAACGCCTTCGGGGCCAAACGACGAATTGCGGCGCTGGCCGCTCAGGAATTTGTGCGGGAAGGTGACGCCATTGTCCTGGAAGGTGGCACCACAGTGTCCGCGCTGATCAACTTCCTGCCGGCGGAGCGTATTTCGGTTCTGACCAACAGTCTTCCGGTGGCGCTTCGTGTCCGCGCTCAGCGTCCGGGACTTCCGGCGTTGGTTGCCGGAGGGTGGATGAGTCAGGTTTCCGGCAACACCTGCGGGCCGGAAGCGTTGCGCAGCATGGCGAAATGGCAGGCGGCTGTCTGTTTTATCAGCGCCACCGCCTTTGATGCCGTGGTGGGCCCCAGCGATCCAAACCCGCTGGAAATCGAGGCCAAACGTGCTCTGGCTGCCTGCGCCCGTCGAGTTGTTCTATTGCTCGATTCGTCCAAGTTTGACCAACGTTCCGCAGCAGTCACCCTGCACCCCCGCCGGATTGATGCCCTGGTGACAGACGCAGACCCGCCCGCGCCGATTCGCGCTCTGCTCAATCGCTACAGCATCCGTGTTTGCATCGCCCGGGAATAAGCATTTGAATTTTCAGCGAAAGTGCTGGACTGGGGAAAGCAACCCGTCCAGCTTGCGGAGTTTTCGTGACTGTGATTCCAAAAACACCGATCAAATCCCTCCCCGGATACCCGCTAAACATTGACGCGAATGAAATTGGTCGTCGGTTCCGGGAATTGCTCGGTGAGTTTCAGGCGGCTTCGGTTCCTTTGGATTTGAAAATCACCGACCAGATCGAACTCGAGGGAGGAGTGATCCGGGAGCGCGTGGAATACAATGTGGATATGGGCGAGCGGATCGTCGCCTATCACCTCTTTCAAAAAGGCATTCCGGACGACGCGCCAGGCATCCTCTCGATCCATGGGCACGGCGGAGAGGACATCTACCCGGTAGGCAAGGCATTTCATTGTCATCCCGTGATGGGCGATCCGGCCCAATACAGCTACCATGCGGCCCTCGCGGGCTTCCGGGTTCTGGCACCGGACGCACTGTGCTTTGGCGAACGCCGGGCCACTTGGGGATACTCCACAAATTTCTTCGATGAAGTGGCCGCGCATGAAGAACTGGTCTTGCAGGGAAAAAGCCTGGGCTGGAAATCGGTCTGGGACAACTCCCGCGCCCTGGAAGCTCTGGAAACACTCGGCAGCGCATCCCTCGGGGTGATCGGCTGGTCGGGAGGGAGCATCCAGTCCTACATCCTCGCCTCCGTAAACGAAAAGGTTCGAGCCGCTGCCTGCTTTGCCAGCTTCCTGACTCTCCGACACCAATTCAGCCAATACCGACTCTGCCATTGCCTCTATCCCTACCTGCCAGGAATGATAAAGGCCGGACTCGATTGGGATCAGGTGGTTTCAATGATTCCACCCCGCAAGCTCTTTCTGGGATGGGGTGCGCTCGACGAGGGCACACCGGAGGTCATGTTCCGCAGCTTTGTCGAAGCCATCGAAAATCAGGCTCTCCTCGAATCCCACCCTCAGTGTGCTTTTGTCCATGAAGAGCCCAATGCCGACCATGAAATCACAATGCCCATGCTGCAGGCCGCGCTGGAGTTTCTCCGAACCCATGTGCCCCTCCTCACAGAATCATAATCCACCCCACGCCAAATCTGAGACACTTCCTCACCACGCAAAACGAGAAATCATTTGCACCGACCCAAAGCAGTGTCATATTACGATGTAAACGAAAAATTATGAAAACATCACATATCATTGGAAAAGCGTTGGGGGTTGCAGTTCTTGGATTCGGGTTGGCCTTGGCTTCACCGGGGTTGAGGGCGCAGGAAGCGGCTCCTGCCAACGGGTCGGAGATCACGGTCACGGGGGAGGTGCTGGATTTGACCTGCTACGTGGATCACGCGGCCAACGGGGAGAAACATGCGGACTGTGCGCGCAAGTGCATTGCGAGCGGTTTGCCGGTGGGCATCAAAGCCGCTGACGGTACCGTGTATCTGCTTGTGGGAGAGCACAAGCCGGCCAATGCGGAATTGGCCAATCACGCGGCCCAAACCATCACGGTGCGTGGTAAATACGTCACGCGCGATGGCATCAAGCTGCTCGAAAACATCGAAATCGTAAAAAGCTAAGCGATTGGAGGAAGACCAGCGGGCATCGCAAAAATGGGTGGGAGCGAGTCTCTCACCCATTTTGCGGTGGTGACACAAACTCATGATTTCGCTCTTTCAACAGCCTGAGTACGTTCATGCGTTGGTTCAGCCAGTGCTGACCCACGCATTGCCGCTGGGGGCATTGGCCTTGATCATGGCCTTTCTTTTGAGGAGTCGGCGCGCTCTGGCCGTGGCATTGGCGGTGACATTCCTCAGCTCTGCGGCGGTATTGCCAACCGTTCATTTTGGCCGGGCGGGTGCGGATCGCATCCAGGCTGCATCGGATGAAGTCGGGGGTCAGTGGCTCAAGGTTCACAAGCAGCGGGCGGAGTCGCTCCTCTGGATATTTGTGGCGACGGCCGCTGCGGCGGCGGCAGCCTTGGTTCTGATTTGGAAGTGGCCGCGACTGGGGAAGGTCCTCGCCGCTCTTGCCTGTGCTCTGGCCATTTCCGCCAGCGCGGCGGGCGCGTATATTGCCAAAGCGGGCGGACAGATTCGCCACCGTGAATTCCGGGACAAACCACCTCCGGCTGTCAAGGCCAAGCCGGATTGAAAAGCTGATGAAAGGACGGAGGCAGACGAGCACAAGCTGACCGCTTGCACGTTGTCGCCACTCGACCGACCGCCTCGGGATTGCTATTCTCAGCCCCGTGCAAGTGACGTTTTTTTTGCCGGAGAGATATTTCCCGGATGCCTCCGCGAGAGAAGCATGGCAACAGGGAAAAAATGCCGCTGAGCAGTCAGGAAAATCCGCGAGTGTCTTGTCCTGGATTTATCAGACATGGCAGATTCTTCATCAGGCCGGGCAGGATGTGCGGCTTTCACACACCATGCCGGATCAGGGCGTGGTTGTCGCACTGACAGGAAATCTCGCTTCGGATTTTCGTCCTCCCGCAGGTGTGTATTTGTTGGGCATCGTGGCTGATGGGATGTTCCATGCAGGTGCCGACCGACAGATCCTCCAAAACAGCGCATTCGCACGATGGCATCCGGAATTTGAGTTTATGCCCCATTGGCCGCAGCCGGGCCTTCTGCCCAGGGATGGCGAGCGGGGGGAGCGCTTCGAGAACATCCGATTTTTTGGCGATGCTCCCAATTTATCCTCCGAAATCATGGCACCCACATTCCAAAAAAAACTCGCGGCTCTCGACCTCGGGTTCTCCTGTGTGTCTGCAGAACATTGGCACGATTATCGCTCGACAGATTGCGCCCTGGCCATTCGCTCCTTCGATCACCATCCACACCACCGCAAACCAGCATCCAAGCTCTACAACGCATGGCTGTCGGAAGTGCCGTTTATTGGAGGCTGGGACAGTGCCTACGCTGCGGACGGGATTCCCGAGACCAATTATTTGCGGTGCGGGTCGCCAGAAGCGGTTTTGCGAGAGCTGTGCGCCTTGCGCAACCATCCCGCGCGTCGCCACGCGCTCGTGGAAGCGGGACGCAAAGCTGCGGAGTCCTTCACGCGAGAAGCCATCACCCGGCGATGGGTTGGGCTTCTCGAAAAATCCAAGGAAAGATTCGGGAAACAAATGCCTCCTGTCCTTCGGAAAAGCCGACAGGCGATGCGACAGCTTTCGTTTATGGTTATCAATCGGATCAGCCGGTGAAAGTGCGTTCCGCGCTGACCGCTTGCGCGTTCAGGCCTTTCTCATGCGGATGACGAGATCCTTGCTTTCGACGGTGCCACCCACGTGAACGAGGATTTCCTCGATGACGCCATCAAAGGGCGCGTTGAGGTTGGTGGACATTTTCATGGCTTCGAGGGTGAGGAGTTTGTCTTCGGCTTTCACCCGGGCTCCGACCGAGACGGCCAGGCTCGTGACCATGCCGGGAATCGGCGCGGCAATTTGGCCGGGATTCGCCGGATCTGCCTTCAGCCTCGGAGCGGTCTTCGGCTGGATGGATTTGTCGGCCACTGTGCTATGACGCGGCAATCCGTTCAGCTCGAAGGCGACCACCCGGCGGCCCTCCGCGTCCGGCTGGCTGATGTTTACGAGACTCACAAACAGCGTCTTCCCCGGCTCGAGGGTCACGGAAATCTCATCCTTCGGAATCAGGCCATAGAAAAATGCGGGGGTTGGCAAAACCGACACGTCGCCGTAATCGCGGACAAACCGGCTGAACTCCAAAAACACCTGCGGGTACATCAGATAACTGAAGAGGTCATCCTCGGAAGGCTCGCGCTTGAGTTTGGTGCGCAATTCCTCCCGGACGGCACCGAAATCCACCACGGGCGCGTGAGCACCGGGGCGTCCGCGCTGGGCCTTGCGCCTGCCCAGAATGACCTTTTGCAGTGCCTTGGGCCAGCCGCCCAGCGGTTGACCGAGTGCACCGGCCAGCATCTCGATGACCGAATCGGGGAAGGGCGTGTTGGGCGGCAGGTTGACCACATCGGCGGGCCGGATGTCGCGTGTGATGAGAAACATGGTCATATCTCCCACCACCTTGCTGCTCGGGGTGACTTTGATGATGTCGCCAAAGAGCGCATTGACCTCGGCGTAGCAGCGGGCGATTTCGGGCCACCGGTGGGCAATGTCCATGCTGGCGGCCTGCTCTTTCAGGTTGGTGAATTGACCGCCTGGCATTTCATGAAGATAGACTTCTGCAGAGCCGGTTTTGGGAGCCGTGTCAAACGGCGCATAACATTCGCGGACCCCCTCCCAGTAATCGGAGAACTCGTTGAGCGTATCAAGGTTGAGGCCTGAATCGCGCCGGGTGTGTTGCAGGGCGGCGACGAGCGAGTTCAGATTGGGCTGGCTGGTGGAACCCGAAAACGCGGAGATGGCCGCATCGGCAATGTCCACGCCCGCCTCCGAAGCCTGAAGGATCGAGGCGGCATTGATGCCGCTCGTATCGTGGGTGTGAAAATGAATGGGCAACCCGATCTCCTCCTTGAGAGCTTTCACCAGTGCCTTTGCCGCAAATGGACGGCACAGGCCGGCCATGTCCTTGATGGCGAGGATGTGCGCACCCATCCGCTCGAGTTCCTTCGCGAGATCCACGTAGTACTTGAGCGAATACTTCGTCCGCTTCGGATCCAGAATGTCGCCAGTGTAGCAAATCGCCGCCTCGCAAAGCGCGGATGTTCCACGCACCGCTTCCATCGCCACCTTCAAATTCGCGGCGTAGTTCAACGAATCGAAAATCCGGAAAATATCCATCCCGGATTCCGCCGCATGACGCACAAACCCTCGCACCACATTGTCGGGATAGTTCGAGTAGCCGACCGCATTGCTACCCCGAAAAAGCATTTGAAAGCAGATATTCGGGATGCGCTCGCGGAGCTGACGGAGCCGCGTCCAGGGGTCCTCGCGGAGGAAGCGCATCGCCGCATCGAAGGTGGCTCCTCCCCACATCTCAAGGCTGAAGAGACGCGGGAGCCGCCGGGCCACCGCACCGGCCACCGCCAGCATGTCGTGGGTGCGCAACCGCGTGGCCATCAGAGATTGGTGCGCGTCTCGAAAAGTGGTGTCGGTAAAGAGGAGCGGCTTTTGGCTGACGATCCACGCGGCGAATTTTTCCGCGCCGAGTTCGAGTAATTTTTGTCGCGAGCCGGATGGGGGCGGTGACTTGTCATCGCAGGGTGGAATGGGGGGCGCATCGAAGGGTTTCCCGGGTTTGTAGCCTTTTGCGTGGGGGTTGCCGTTGACGATAATATCGCTCAGATAGGCGAGAAGCTTTGTGGCCCGATCCTTGCGCGGGCGAAACCGGAAAAGCTCCGGTGTTGTGTCAATGAGGTGGGTGGGAGCCTGCCCTGCGCGAAAGGTCTCATTGGCGATGACATTCTCGAGAAAGGGGATGTTGGTCTTGACGCCGCGAATACGGAACTCACGCAGCGCCCGCTCCATGCGCTGCAAGGCCGTCGGAAAATCCTTCCCCGAAGCGGTGATCTTGACCAGCATTGAATCATAGAATGGTGTGATCACACTCCCCGCGTGCCCCATGCCGCCATCCAGCCGGATTCCAAAACCCGCCGCCGAGCGGTAGGTCAGAATCTCCCCATAATCCGGGGTAAAATGGTTTTCGGGATCCTCGGTGGTAACGCGACACTGAACCGCATTGCCATTGCAGGGGATTTGTTCCTGGGGCGGCAATCCAACCTCCGCGCCATGCAGGGGGTGACCCTGCGCGACAAGAATCTGCGAACAGACAAGATCAATGTTGGTCACGACCTCGGTGACGGTGTGCTCCACCTGGATGCGGGGGTTCATCTCGATGAAAAACCATTCGCGGCTCTCCATGTCGTAGAGGAACTCGATCGTGCCCGCGTTGTCGTAACCGATCCCACGCGCCAGACGAACCGCCGCGTCAAAAAGCTCGGCGCGCACCCCGGCATCCATGCCGACCGAAGGAGCGATTTCGATGACCTTTTGATGGCGCCGCTGCACCGAGCAATCCCGCTCGTACAGATGGACAACATTCCCGTGGCGGTCCCCGAGGATCTGTACTTCAATGTGTTTTGCGGTACCGATGAATTTTTCCAGGAAGACCGCCGGGTTTCCAAAGGCCCGCGCCGCCTCATTGCGCGCTTCATCGAGCAGGCGTTCGAGGTCGGATTCCCTGGTGACGACGCGCATCCCGCGTCCCCCCCCGCCAAAGGCCGCCTTGATGATCAGGGGAAACCCGATTTTGCGCGCCAGACGGATGGCCTCGGCACGACTGGAAACCGGCTCATCCGTTCCGGGCAGTGTGGGTACCCCCAGCCGCTGCGCTTCCGCGCGGGCCGCGACTTTATCGCCCATCAGCTCGAGCAGCTCGGGACGCGGGCCCACAAAGAGAATCCCCGCCCGCCCGCAAGCCCGCGCAAAATCCGCGTTTTCGGAGAGAAACCCGTATCCGGGATGGATGGCATCCACGCCATTTTCTTTGGCGATCGCCAGAACGCCCTCAATGTCAAGGTACGCGCCCACCGGCCCGCGCGCCTCGGGCAGCATGTAGGCCTCATCCGCCTTGAACCTGTGCATGCTGAAACGATCCTCCCGCGCATAAACGGCCACAGTCGTCAGCTTCAGCTCCGTGGCCGAACGAAAAATCCGAATGGCAATTTCGCTGCGATTGGCGGCCATCAATTTGCGGATGGCCCGAACGGGGATATGAGTGGATGATGGCTTCACTGAGAACTCCACTTTTTAGTCGGAGCACCCGCATCTGGCAATCCCTCCATTTTCTGCATGAGACCACCGCACAGGCGCGGCTGCAGAGGGCGGCTGCAGGTGCGGCTACTTCAGCAACAAGACATCGCCCTCTTGGAGTTCGGGTACTGTGACGATGGTGGTTTCTCCCTCGGTACGGAGGGGCAGGGATTTTTCGAGGGCGACGGAGTGGGCTTCGCTCACCGGGCCGGCACCGCGAATGGCGACTTGCAGATCTTTTTGAGGGATGAGTCCTGCCACGCTTCCCACGACCTGCCTGTTGCCTTTGGCATCCGTGCGGACGCGATTCCGGGAAGTCCGGTAGCCCCAATTCATCAGGGTCACGGCGCGGGTCTGCGTCTCCGGGTTTTGCAGCAGGATCCCCTCGACCAGCGGGGAAGAAGGCGCGACGGTCGGCTCCACCCCCGCCTCGCGGGACGGCAGGGCAATCAGGTCTCTGGCCTGTGCCTGTAAGCCCTTTTCCATATCGAAATCATGGGAACGCAGCGATGCGCTGTACTCGAGTCCAGGGAAAAATCCAGCCACAAAGACATGTCCCTGACCGTAAGCAAATTCGGTCAGGGCTGCGCCACCGTCGGAGAAGCGGGCGAGCACTTTGGCGTCTGGTTTGGGGTTGAGGATTTCGCGTCCGACAATCAGGGGCAGGTTCTGATCGGAAAATTTGACTCCTGCATCTTTGGGGGGGGAGGTGCCTTTCACCGGTGTGAAGGGCTCCAGTGCGCCGCTGAGGTAGAGGGGCGTCTGGCTCCAGACCTCCGCTTTTTTGCGGTCAGCCAGACCGAGAGCCTCGGCGAGAGGGTTCAGCGGGCGTCCGGATTCGTCCTGGGAGAGTCCGGAGGCATTGGTGAAGAGGGTTCCACCGGCCTTGACCCAGGCTGCGAGTTTCTCCGCCGCCGTGCGCGTCAGAATCGGGCTGGGCACATAGATGACCTTGTAACCGGAGAGGTCGCCCTCTGTGAGCAATTTTTCGTCGAGAGGATCCACGGCGAGGTGTTGGTGGGTGAGAGCGGAATACGTCCACTTGGTATCCTCCCATGAGGCGGACAGCAACGGGTCCGCCGGGGTTTTGCGGTCGCCCAGCTCCCCCTGCAATTTTCCCATCAGAGAGAACGGTTTGACGATGGCAATTTTGGCGGGCTGCATCCATTGTGCGCCGAAAAGCACGTCCTCGGATTTGGCGATCAGGTGGGCGGCCCGGCTTGTGTCCTCCAGGACTTCCGGTTTGTGAGAAAACGAGTCTCCCTTGGCGTAGTCGGGGCCGTAGGTGTACCAGTAGAGCATCCGGAACCCGCGGCTGATCGAGGAGAGCGAGCGCTGGATTACCGCCCCGCGCGCGGGTTTGATGTAGATGCCCAGTTCGTGGCCCTGGGTTTTTCGCACCATGCGTCCGACATCGCAGAGGTAGGAATCCCATCCCCACACGCGCGCATCGCGGTTCGAGGTTTCGTACACAAAGGCATTGTCGGCATCCCGGTAGAAATCAAAAAAATCCAGGCTGTGGCCGCGCATGAGGAATGTATTTCCGCGCAGCGCGAAGGTGAACACCCACGGCTGTCTGGCCTCCGGGCTCTCCGTTTTTCCGGCTTCCAGCGCGGCTTTCTTTTTGGCATTGGCCTGTTTAAAAAACTCCCGCAAGGGTCGGAACAGCCGTGCGGTGGCCTGGTTGTTGAAGCGTCGGGCGTAGTAGGCATTGAGGGCGGCGTGGGGGTCGCTGAGCCATGGTTTGGGTTCGTTCGGGTCTTTGCTCCAGATGCGGGGCGGCTTCACATCCGCCCAATTCTCCTGACCAAAATCCTGGGGTGCCCGTCCCTCTTCCTGCAGGAAGACCCGATAGGCGGCCATGCAGCGCTCGCATTGCGCCATGTGCTCTTTTTTTTCCGGGGCGCCATCAAAGACCGAGCCGATCTCATCCACGGTCAGCGCCCAGACTTCCCCGAGGGGGAGTGCCAGCAATTCCCTCCCGGCCCGCTCGATGCTTTCTGCGGTCAACTGCTCCACCTGCGGAGCTGACGGACATCCGGCACCATCCACCGACGCGCGTCCCGCCCGGTAGGGAACCACCGGAAACCCGCCCGCGTAGGTAATCATCGCGCGGTTGAAAATTTTGGCGAATCCCTCGCCCCGGGCGGCCTGATCGGTCAGGAAGGTATTGGCATCGCGCAGACCGTTCACGCCCAGTTGCCGGAGGGAGCGGGCCTCGGCTTCCAGCACGCCCAGGTCGCTGTGCCTGACCCCATATCCGTAGCTTCCATAGCCGAGCAGGTCGGTCAGGATCGCAAACCGCTTGGGCAACGGGCCGTTCGCCCACGGCAGGCCTTCCAAAAATTCAGCGCGTGCTTTGGCGTAGCCGAGAACATCGTTCAGCCCGGCCACAAACTTCGGATTATCCAGCGGTGCTTTATTTGCCAGGAGGTAGGTGGGGATGACCAGGGTGAACGTCCCGCCATCCGGCCCCTTGGACGTGATGGTTTTCAGCACCTTGTCGCCTGCCAGAAACTCGAATTCCATTCCCACGCCGGTCGAGTAGCCTTCGACTTTTCGTGTGATCCGATCCACCATCTTCCCGGAATGCCCGGTGATAATCCCCAGATAAATCCGGCTTTCCGCCGCAGCCTTCCCCAACAGCTCCGCCACGGAAACCGGCTCGGTCCATTGCCCCAAAACCATCCCCTCACCCAGAACCCCGGTCTGGGCACCCCCGGAAGTCACCCCTTCGCCCCCCTGCTTCCACACTATCTTCGTCGGCATGTGCTCGGGCTGGTCAATCGCCGTAACCCGCGCCCGCAACTTCAGCTCCGGCGGCAGGGTCACCCGATCCATCACCACATCGCCCCGATCCACCTGATCGCCCGTCTGACTGTAGGTCAGGAGCGGGGCCAGAAGCAGCAGCACACAGAGAGACAGGCGTTGGCGGAGAGAGCGAATGGGATCAACAGGACGAATGGGACTCATAAAACGAAGGTGGTGAGATGGACAGAGTGGTGCCGCACGAGCGGCGAATGACGAGTTCGCAGGGGAAGACGCATTGATCCTCCACGAGCGGGCGGTGGTGGATGAGGTCCATGAGCATTTGGACGGCTCTTTCGACCTCCTGGGCAATGGGTGTCACCGTGGTGGTAAACTCAAAGGGCGGGTAGGCGCCGAAGCTTTCGTTGTCGTAGCCGGTGAGTGCCAGATCGTCCGGGACACGCAGACCGGCTTCATGGGCTGCCGCATAGACGCCACGCGCCCAGTGGTCGTTATGACAAAGCACCGCGTCGGGCAGCGGCCCACCGTGGGCAATCAGGCTTTTCATGAAGTGGTAGGCGGGCTCGGCCGTGTCAAAAAATCCACGATCCGCATGGACTCTCTCAATGCGCCCGGTGAGTTGTCCGTCATCGGCGGCTGCACCGATCTTGCCGCCGCATTGCGCGAGGCCTTCCTCGAATCCCTGAATCCTGCAAAGGGTCTGCCGGGCCTCGTAGAGGTTGGTCAGAAGCAACAAATCCCGGTGTCCCAAGTCGTTCAGGTGACACACCATCCGGCGCATGACTCCGGGGATGTCTTCATAGACGGCGGGCAGCCCCCAATCCTTGCGCCCGGAGAGTGCCACGACGGGCAGGCCGGCCGATTTCAGGATGTGGATGTCCTCCTCCCCGAAAGACTCGATGCTGTTGGCAATGATGACCCCCTCGACGCGGGCTTCGAGGAGCTGCTCGACGACGCGGTGCTCCCGCCCCGGCATCAAACTGAACTCCACGGGCAGAACCTCATACCCACACACGCCGACCTCCTGCACCAGACCGTAACGCATCTGACGCGACACTTCATAGGAGCCGCCAAAGTGGATCACCCCGATGAGATTGCTGCGGCCACGCCGCATGGCCTGCGCGGAGCGGTGCGGACGGTAATTAAGCCGTCTCGCCGCCTCCCACACCCTGCGCTGCGTTTCCTCGCTGTACCGGTGTGCCATGCCCCCCAGAACCTGCGCCACAGTCGTCCGCGAGACATTCAACTCCCGCGCCAGTGCTTTCTGGGTCGTGTAGGTGCCTTTTCCTGATTTCAAACGATCGTCGTGCGGGGAGGCTCGTGGTTGCGGCGGCGGATTCCGAGCACAGCCACAAGGCCCACCATCAGCAAAAAGGCGGCTGTGCCCGGTTCGGGAATGACATCAACACCGTAGTTGAGGTCAATCGTATTTGTATTGTAAACGATCGTCGCGCTGTTAATCCCCGTGCCGAGGGTTCCCACCGTGAGTCCCGAAGAAATCCCGCTCGCCATCGCGGTGTCGCCACCATCGCTATAGAAGCGGAAAAGCGTCACCGTGTAGTTGCCCGCAACCTGCGAGCCGGTCAGCGCAAAGTTAATCTCATTGCTGTTCAACACAAACTTGCCCGACCCATAGCTCCAGAAGTGGATTTCATCGGCACTGGAGCCATCCCCGCTCAGATCAAAGGAAAATTTAGAGCCTGTGCTCATCCGGAGAAG
>JAJTZA010000139.1 GCA_021463905.1 Terrimicrobiaceae bacterium
CCCGTTGGGCCGGGCTGTTGAATAGGCGCGCTTTCAGCGCTTCGTTAATGGGGCAACATTTTTGAACAGGCCGGGGGGACTAATTCCCGCGCTGCAAGACAGAGACAACCTCACCCACTTTTCATCACACCCCATCGTGGAAGAATCCGGAGATTTTCCTCGCCTTGAAGAGTGTGCCTGTTGAAGTGTTCCTGAGAACTGGCATAGCTGCGCGATGGAAACCTCACACATTCGAGAGCCACATACGATCACGGACCATGAGGGCATCCTCGAAGTGTCGCCGAATTCCGATGGTGAACGCGTCGAGATTGCCTACGATCCGGGAAGGCTCAGCGAGGTCGAGCTGCGCGAAATTGCCAGCTCGCATATCCTGCCGTCATTCGAGACAGGCGTGGATGGGATCAAGCGCTGCGTCCTGCAATTGGACGGAATCGCCTGCGAGTCGGCGGCTGTGAAGCTCGAACGTCGCATCGAGGCCGTACCGGGCGTTCGCCGCGCGACGGCCACCTACATTGGCCGCGTCCTGTGCCTGACCTTTGACATGGCGGTTGCCACGGAGCCGGAAGTGATGGCGGGTGTCGAGGCGACCGGGGCAAGGGTGTCACCCATCGAAGAACATGGCTGTCACGCGGCCACGGGCGATTTTTGGCACAGGCTGCGCACCGGCGATCTGAATGACGAGCTGTCCTGCGTCCTGGGTTTTCTGTGTTTGGTTCTGGGAGCACTGGCCGATCACTTCCTTGGGAAGACCGCGTTGCCGGTGATGTTCCTCTACGCGGGTGCGTATGTTTTTTGCGGCCAGCATGGGGTTCGCTCGGCTGTGGCGTCATTGCGGGAAAAGACCCTCGATGTTGACGTGCTGATGGTGCTTGCCGCGATTGGTGCGGCGATTGTGGGTGCGCCCTTCGAGGGTGCGCTGCTGCTCTTTTTGTTCAGCCTCTCCCACATCCTGCAGCACCACGCTCTGGATCGCACGCGACGCGCCATTGAGTCGCTCCTCAAGCTGCGACCGGAGAATGCGCTCCGCAGGTCGGGTTCCTCGACCGAGCTGGTTCCGATCGAAGTGTTGCTGCCCGGCGATGTGGTGGTCGTGCGGCCCGGCGAGACCATCGCCGTGGATGGCCAGGTGATCGAGGGTTCATCGCATGTGGACGAATCGAGCCTGACCGGGGAATCGCTCCCCGTCGAGAAGCTGCCCGGCACTGCGGTCTTTGCAGGGACGGTGAACCAATCCGGCGGATTGGAAGTGCGGGTGGAAAAAAAATCCCAGGATTCGACGCTTGCGAAAATGATCCGGCTGGTCGCCGAGGCCCAGGCGGAAAAATCGCGCGCGCAAAGGTTTCTGGAAAAGACCGAGCAGGGCTACGCGCTGGGGGTCATCCTCTTTACGGCATTGGTGTTTTTGCTCCCCTGGCTGTTCTGGGGTGTGAGTTTTTCAGCGGCCTTCTACCGGGCCATGACGGTGATGGTGGTGGCGTCGCCCTGCGCTCTGGTGATCAGCACACCGGCGACGGTTCTCTCCGCGATTGGCGGCGCTGCCCGACGCGGCGTTCTCATCAAGGGCGGCTCGCATTTGGAGACCGCCGCCCGCGTGGATATCCTCTGCTTCGACAAAACCGGAACCCTGACCGTGGGCAAGCCCTCTCTGACCGATCTTGTGACGCCCTCGGGGATCGAGCCGGTTGCCGCCGGCGCATCCGAAACCCTGACCGCTGACGCAAGGCGCTGGCTCGCATTGTGCGCCGCGCTCGAGGCCAAATCCGAGCACCCTCTGGCAGATGCGGTCACGCGGGCTGCCGGGGAACTCGGCATCCCATTTGCGCCCGCAGCCTCCTTCCAGTCCATCCCTGGCATGGGAGCCTCCGGCTGGGTGGGAGATGCCGCCTTCATCGTTGGCAGTCGGAGATTTTTTGAGGAATCGCACGCCCTCGCGATGGATCAGTTTGCGCATCATGCGGAGGTTCTCGAAGCGCAGGGAAAGACGTGCATCTGGCTGGGGAGCCGCGACGGGGAAGCCGTACGCGCCCTGGCTGTTTTTGCCCTGGCCGACACGCTGCGCCCGGAGGCGAAAAACCTTGCCGCGCGTCTCCATGCGCTGGGCATCCGTCGCGTGGTCATGCTGACGGGCGACCGTGCGCCGGTGGCAGCTCACATTGCCGCGCAGGCGGGGGTGGATGAGTTTCACGCCGAGCTGCTGCCGACGGACAAGGTGGCGGCGATTCGTCAGCTCAAATCCGAAGGGGTGGTGATGATGGTTGGCGACGGGGTGAATGACGCTCCGGCGCTGGCTGCGGCGCATTTGGGTGCTGCCATGGGAGCGGCGGGGACGGACATTGCCATGGAGACGGCGGACGTCGTCTTGATGGGCGACCAACTCGATCACATTCCGCTGCTTGTCGGCCTGGCGCGGAAAGCGAGAACCATTTTGATTCAGAATCTGAGTTTTGCGATGCTGGTGGTTCTGCTTCTTTTGGTGGCGGCACTGGGGTTTGCGCTGCCGCTTCCTCTCGGGGTGGTGGGGCACGAGGGCAGTACCGTGCTCGTCTGTCTCAACGGTTTGAGGTTGCTCGGCTACCGCCGCAAGCCTACTTCTCGGTAAAGCGAAACACTTCCGGCTGCGGCTGCCGGGCGCGCCCCAACA
Source organism: Terrimicrobiaceae bacterium (assembly GCA_021463905.1). GTDB lineage: Bacteria > Verrucomicrobiota > Verrucomicrobiia > Chthoniobacterales > Terrimicrobiaceae > JAJTZA01. Next base: position 2,642 of record JAJTZA010000139.1, read on the forward strand.
GGAACTTTGAGGCAGCATCCGAATCAGCCAGTGCCTCCAATAACGGAAGCGCTTCGTCAGTGCGCCCATCCAGGATCAAAGCCAGTGCCCGCTCGTAGCGGGCCCGGATTTCCCGCAGCGCAGGAGTCACCAAACCTGACGCGCAGACCAACTCATGAATTTCCAGCGGCTCCTCGCGCTCGACCACAGCGACATGATCCAGCCTCCTCCAGAAAAAATCCTCCTCCCCGGCAGCCGCGCGCATCTCGCCACTCGCGATGATCCGCGTCCCATAAAACTTGTTCAGACCCTCGAGCCGACTGGCCAGATTCACCGCATCCCCAATGGCTGTGTACGCGAACCGCCCACTCGTGCCCACGTTGCCAATCAGCGCCTCTCCGAAATGCAACCCCACCCGCACATCCAGGCCACCCAACGCCTCCCGGTTTCGCGCGAAGGCCTCGAGGCCCTCAAGCGCAGCGCGGCAGGCCATCGCGGCAGGCGACGCGATGACCAGCGGCGCATTGAAAAGCGCCATCAGTCCGTCGCCCAGGAATTTGTCAATGATGCCGCCCTGCGCGTGGATGGCCTGTCCAAAGGCCTCAAAATAGGTGGTGAGCGCCTGCACGGCCTCCTCCGGGGTCTTGCGCTCGGAGAAGCGCGTGAAGCTGGCCAGGTCGCAGAAGAAGATGGCCACCTGGCGACGCTCGCCGCCCAATTCCGCCATGTTCCCGCCGCGAACAAGGTCGCGCACAAGGTCCACGGGCACATAGTACGAAAACGATTTGAGGCTGGTGCGCATGCGATCCACAGCTTCGGAAAGAATCCGTACCTCCTGAATTTGCGATTGGGGGAGTGGCGAGGAATCCAGGTGGAAATCGCCCACTTGGCGCACTTCGCGCGCCAGCGATTTGAGCGGGCTGGCGATACGTCCGGCCACGACAATGCCGACCCCGAGCGAGAGCACAAGAGCGACGAGGCCCGCGCCCAGGCTTGTCCACATGATATTTTGCACCGCTCCGAAGGCCTCACGACGGCTGAAGAGGATCGCGGTGAAAACCCGCAGCCCGCCCAGTGTTTCGATGGATCGAATCCCTGCAAAGTAGGTGTCGGTGTCCGTGCTCACCTCGAGTATCTGGTTCCCGCGCCGTCCACCCGTCTCCCTCTCCAAAAAATCCGAAAAGATTCTATTTCGAATGGATTCGATTTGCGGCGAAGCCTCGAGGCTGCGGGGAGCTGCGACGAGTGCGCCGGTGCTGGAGAAGATCATCGGATTCCCACGGAACTCATTGGTGAGCTGCTGAAGATAATCTTCGACGTCTTTGAGATAAAAATCCACGGTGAGCACTCCCATCAACTTGCCGGTATCCTCATCACGGACAGCCATCGAGACGGTGATCCCATGCTGGCCATCCGCAAACTTATAGGGTGGGGTCCACACCTTGCCGGGCTGCTGGATTGCCCGCTCAAACCACGTGCGCTTCCGACTGTCAAAATGGTCCGGCAGGGAAGCTCTGGCGACGGGAGCGAGGCGGCCATCGCGCAGCAGCCTCCACTCGCGGGCTGCCGAGCCTGGATGCGAGATGTTAATGAACTGTTCGCCCTCCGCAGCGCGCACTCCCGCAAAGGCTCCGTCCAGATACCCGAAGCTGATCCAGGCAATGCCCTCTTCAAACTCGAGGACGCGCGCAAAAACCTTGGCGAGGGCTTCGGGATCCTTGGTGGGCAGGGTGCCGTTGCGAACGTCCTTCCCGAGGGTTTCCAAAATGCGCTGGGCCGGCGCGAAGCGCTCCTCGATGATCGTGGTCACCGCGTCCAGGCTGGTCTCAATCTGCCGGTCCACAAGCAGCCGGATGGCAAAGCGCAGACCTCTTACGGTGAGAACCGTGGTGGCCACCGTCGAGACGAGCGCAAGCCCGAGTACCAATGAAAGAAGGATGGTTCGGAACGACACCCGGAAAAACTAAACCGCAGGGCGCGGTCACGCGAGAAGGATTTGCGGGCGGTGGGTTCCACGAATCCTCTCGACGGCTCGGTGCCGCGCTGAGCAGACTCAACTTGGAGATGAAGACATCCGAAAAGCCACACGCGGCGGTGCAAACGCGGGAATTGTCCTCCGGTCGGCTGATGTGTGGGGATGTTTTGGATGCCCTCGCGGTGCTTCCGGAGGCGGCATTCCAGGCCATCATTGCGGATCCGCCTTATTATCAGGTTCTCGTGGATCAGGAGTGGGATCAGGGCTGGGCCTCGCCGGATGCCTACCTCGAGTGGACCATCGAGTGGGTGCGGGCGTGCCGGAGGACACTGCGCCCCGATGGACTGCTCTTTGTGTTTGGACAGCACGGCAAACGCGAGCATGTGTGGCTGCATGTCTGTTCGAGACTCGCGATCGAAATGCAATTCCATGACCTGCTCGTCTGGGATCGAATGGTCGGCTACAATGAACGCTCGGATTCCTTCACACCCCAATACGAAATGATTCTCGTGCTCCGGCAACCCGGCTGCGAAAAGCCCTATTTCAACAAGGATGCAGTGCGTGTTCCGTACGACGAAGCCACCATCCGCACCTACCTGCGCGACAAGCGCTACAAAGACATGGCCGCCCGGGAGACCCACCTGCGCAAGGGTCGCTACGCGACCAACATCCTTCGCGTTCCCTCACTCAAAGGCATCTCCCGCGAAAAATGCGGCCATCCCTCGCAAAAGCCCGAAGCCCTCATTCACGCCCTCATCTCCTCCTCAACCCACCCCGGGGATTCTGTCCTCGACCCGTTCCTGGGAAGCGGAACAACCGCCGCAGTCGCACGCCGCCTCGACCGCCGCTGGGTCGGTATCGAAAAAAATCCTGACTACGTGGAAATGGCCGCCCAACGCCTCGACACCCTCATTTAACCGCCGCTTTTTTAAGGCCGACCTGGCGGGAGGAGGATGAGGGGCGGGTCTTGGAACGGGATGTGGGACTGGTGGTGTTGGAATTGCTGAAACGGTTTTCTGCGCTGGTCTCGATATTGCTTTTGACTGCCAGCGCCACGATGTTCATCCTCCACAAAAGAATAGCGATGTCTTTGCTGATTCGTAATGGTTTGGTGGTCACTGGCGCGGCGCAGGGGATCGGCGATGTGCTCTGCGTCGGCGAAAAAATTGTGGCAGTGGGCGATCGGCTCGATGCCCCTTCCGGAGTCGAGGTGGTGGACGCCACGGGCAAATACATTTTTCCCGGATTCATTGACCCGCACACCCATATCCATCTTCCGTTTATGGGAACGCTGGCCAAGGACACCTACGAGACCGGCACCCGCGCGGCATTGGTCGGAGGCACAACCACGATTTTTGACATGTGCTGCCCGGGCCGCGACACCCCGCATTGGGACGGCTACCGGGAGTGGCGGGATCGAGCCGGGGGACGGGCCTGCTGCGATTACAGCTTTCACATGGGCGTGACGCACTTTGACCGGGCCTCCTCGCCCGGCGAGCTGCGCCGCATCGTCGAGGAGGGCGTCTCCTCGTTCAAGGTGTTCCTCGCCTACAAGGGGGCCTTGGGTATTGATGATGAGGCGTTGGCTCAGACGCTCTCCCTCGCGCGCGAGCTGGGGGTTGTGACCGCAGCCCATTGTGAAAATGAGACGCTGGTCAGCGAGCTGCAGGGTGCCCTGCTCAGGGCCGGTCGCACAGGCCCGGAGGCTCACCATGACAGCCGACCGCCGCGCGTTGAGGCCGAGGGCGTCCACCACCTCATGACATTTGCGGAGATGATGCGCGCGCCGGTTTATATCGTCCACCTGAGCTGCCGCGAGGCTCTCGAAGAGGCGCTTCGCGCTCGTGCACGGGGAGTTTCGGTACGCATCGAGACGCTCATCCAGTATCTGACGCTCAGCAAAACCCACGCCGAGCAACCCGCCTTTGAAGGCGCAAAATTTGTCATGTCGCCGCCCTTGCGGGACGCGGCAAATCACGATGCGCTTTGGAATGCGCTCGAACAGGGCCTTGTGGACACTGTCGCCACCGACCATGCGCCTTTTGATTTTGCCACGCAAAAACGGATGGGCGAAGGCGATTTCACAAAAATCCCCAATGGCATCCCGGCACTCGAGGATCGGATCAACCTCCTCCACACCCAGGGAGTCCTGACGGGAAAGATCCGCCTGTCCACGCTCGTGAATGTCGCCAGCACCAACCCCGCGAAAATTTTCGGTTTGTATCCGCGCAAGGGGACGGTCCAGCCGGGGGCTGATGCGGACCTTGTGGTCTATGATCCCGGCGCACGGGGGATCATATCCGCGCGCACCCAGCAGATGAATGTGGATTACAGCGCATTCGAGGGATGGGAGACGTGTGGGCGTCCGGAGTTGGTCACCCTGCGGGGGCGGGTGGTCGTGCGCGACGGCCACCATGTGGGCACCCCTGGCGACGGACAATTCCTCCGCCGCCCCGCGCAACCCCCACGCTTCTCATGAAGGCCGTCCCATGCTCGCTGCGCGTGGACATTCCTTCGCAAACCCTCATCTGGATGCGCGGCGACGAGCGAAGGGTCTTCCCGGTCTCCACATCACGACAGGGCGTCGGATTTGAAGAAGGCAGCCTAAAAACGCCCACCGGACGGTTTGTGGTTTCTGAAAAGTTTGGGGATGGGGAGCCACTGGGCGCGGTCTTTCGCTCGCGTGTCCCCATCGGCCAGACTGCCGCACCGGGAGAAGCCCCTGCCGAAGACCTCATCCTCACCCGCATCCTTTGGCTGGACGGCCTCGATCCCCAAAATGCCAATACCCGGGAGCGATTCATCTACATCCACGGAACCAACCGGGAAGACCTCATCGGACAACCCGCCAGCCACGGCTGCATCCGCATGCGCAACGAGGATGTAGCCGCCCTATACGACCTCACTCCGCCCGGAACCCCCCTCGAAATCCTCGCGTAACGGATCACTCCGACAGCCAGGCATTGCGGAATTCCTTTGAGGCAATTTGACGGCTGGCATTGTCCGGCAAAACCTTCTAAAATTGCCCGCCTGATGAAAATTGTTGTCGCTTATTCGGGTGGTCTGGACACCTCGGTGCTTTTGAACTGGCTCAAGGAAACGTATTCGGCCGAGATCATCGCCTTCTGTGCGGATGTCGGCCAGGCCGAGGAACTCGATGGCCTCGAAGAGAAGGCCCTGCGCACCGGAGCGGCCCAATGCTTTGTGGACGACCTCCGCCTCGAATTCGCCCGCGACTTTATTTTTCCCATGATGCGCGCAGGAGCGATTTACGAGGGTCAGTATTTTCTGGGAACCAGTATTGCCCGTCCGCTGATTGCCAAACGCATGGTGGAGATTGCGCTGCGCGAGGGTGCGGATGCCATTGCTCATGGTGCGACTGGCAAGGGCAACGATCAGGTGCGCTTCGAGCTGACCGCTGCCGCGCTGGCCCCGGGCCTGCAAGTCATTGCTCCGTGGCGCGACGCGCGCTTTCGCGAGAAATTCCCCGGTCGCTCGGAGATGATCGCCTACGCGGAGGCGCAGGGAGTACCCGTCGCGGCCAGTGCCAAAAAACCCTACTCGATGGACAGAAACCTCCTGCACATCAGCTTCGAGAGCGGGATTCTCGAAGACCCGTGGTTTGATGCCTCGGATCCCTCGTGCCGCAGCATGTACAAATTGAGTGTCTCGCCTGAGGAAGCCCCCGATGCCTCTGAGCTTGTCGAGTTGGAATTCGAGCACGGGAATTGCGTCGCGGTTTCCGGAAAGCGCCTTGACCCGCTGGGGGTCATGGAAGCCCTCAATGCGCTGGGTGGCAGGCATGGCATCGGTCGGGTGGACATGGTGGAAAACCGCTTTGTCGGCATGAAGAGCCGGGGTGTTTATGAAACCCCCGGCGGTGCCATTCTCCACTTTGCCCACCGCCAAATCGAGTCGCTGACCATGGATCGTGAGGTCATGCGCCTGCGCGATTCGCTCATCCCCAAATACGCCGAGATGGTCTATAATGGCTTCTGGTTTGCACCCGAGCGCGAGACCCTCCAGGCTCTGGTGGACGCCTCGCAAAAAGCCGTCACCGGAACCGCCCGCGTCCGCCTCTACAAAGGCAACATCATCTCTGCCGGACGCCGCAGCCCGCTGAGTCTCTACCATGAAGGCATCGCCACCATGGAAGCCGACCCCGCGCAATCCTACAATCAGGACGATGCGACCGGCTTCATCCGCCTCAACGCTCTGCGCATCCGTCAGTGGAGCCGCCAACAGACCCCTGGAGAACACGCCTGATGCTTACCTGAGCCAGTGGTTCAGCACGATGGTGGTGGAGACCGTCAGCTCGCTGGCGTTGCGCAGGAATTCGCGCAGGAACCCCCACAGGGTGATTTCCGGCGAGGCCACGATAAGCAGACCGGAGAGGATGGCGACGTTGATGGTGATGATAATAACCATCGAAAAAAACGTTCCGCCGTAGTGGAGGTCCGGCTGGCCCTTGCCGATCATGAGGCAGGTGAAGGTAAGGTGAAATGCCCAGGTAAAACCGAGGAGTCCGAGCATCCACCGGTGGTAAGGGGTCACGTCGGTGAAAATGGCGGCAATGCCGTAAATGGCCAAGACGAGGATGCTGTAAATTGGAAAAAAATAGGGCGCAAGGGCAATCCACGTGCTCGTGCGATCCGCAAGGATGTACCCGCCATCCTTTCGCACACGGAAATCATGCACCTCTCCGCCTTGAAGCTTCACCCAGAGCGCATGGGTCAGTTCATGACCAAAAACATAGACGCGCATCGGACGCGGCAGACCAAAAAACACCCCCAGCCAGAGAATGACGCCCAGCGTGAAAAACCAGAACGCCTCGTTGTTCCAAAACTCCTGATGGATGGTCGCATCCGCAAATACCGAAAAAAATGTCCACGTCAGCAGCCCGCAGGGAACCACCAGGAAGGCCGCCACCACGAGCTTGACCCAGCGCTTGGGGATGCCCATCGGCATTGGATCCGCCGCAGCCATGGTGACCGGCAAGCGGCGGCTTGGTTTTTTCTTGCGGCGTGAGCCGGGCATGACGACAACATCCTGCGCCAAAGAACTCGCAAAGTCGAGCCGCGAATCCATCGGGATTCTGGACTGGGAATGCATGGGCGGCAGGCGCGCTTGTCGGCAGAGAGGGAGGCGGGCCACCGTGTGGTTTCTGATTTTTCTCCGTCACCGTCAGGATTCGGGCTTGCGTCCCATCGCGCTCCCGGAGGACAACAGAGCCGTGATTTTGGAGATCGTTCATTATGGGCACCCTGCCTTGCGCATGAAGGGACGCCGCATTGCCGCCGTGGATGCGGGCATCCGGAAGCTCGCCGCCGACATGCTCGAAACCATGACGGCAGCCAATGGTGTCGGGCTTGCCGCCCAGCAGGTGGGGCGTCCGCTCCTGCTTTGCGTCCTGGATATTTCCTGTGTGACGGATCGCCCCAGCCGGATGTTTGTGGAGGGAAGGGAAGTGGACGCTGCAGCCTGGATGCCACTGGTCTTAATCAATCCGGAAATTTCCGTGTCGGGCCGCGAGCGCTCCGCCACGGAAGGGTGCCTCAGCTTTCCCGATCTCAGCGGCGAGGTGCCGCGTCCGGAACGCACTGGCGTGCGCGCCACCGGGCTGGATGGCCGCCCGCTGGAGTTCGAGGCGACGGGGCTGCTTTCGCGCGCCCTCCAGCATGAATTCGATCACCTCCAGGGGATCCTCTACATTGACCGCATGGCCACCAAAGAGCGGAGGCGGCTGGATGGCCCCATCCAGCAGCTCCTCGAGGAGACAGCCTCCAAATCCGGGATGCCAGCCCGCGCGTAAGCGAAACCCGCACCCGCACGGCCCGGGAAGAAGCCCTGTCAGGGCTCACTCCCGTCCGGGATGTCTTTGGATCATTCCGCCATGCGCAATGCGCGCCATTCGGCGCGCCGGTGCCATACGGCCTGGGTGTGCGGAGAGGTTGTTGAGAGGATTGTCCTGCGCGCGGCGGGTGTCTCATCGTAGCGGCTGAAGCTTGCATCCCAGACCTGTCCGGAGAGGGGCGTGGTCGCTCCCGGTATCGAGCTGGCGGGAATTTCCGCATAAGCGGCCCAGCCGCCTGCCGAGTGCGTGGCGCGCAGAACAGCCGCAGAATCCTCGGCAAAAAAATGGGGCAGGCCCTTTTGGGGGGTTGTCATGAGGGCTTCCGCATCCGGCCAGAGAAGCTGGAGCGTACAGCCATTGGGCGCGATATGGTATTCGATGTAACCGGGGTGGCCGCGCAGTCCGATAAAAATCTCGAAGACATCTCCCTGCAACCACAAGGAATCGTTCTTTCCGGCGGCCGAGGTGAAAACCTCTTCGTCCTGCAGTTCCGCCAGCACGTGCAGGCGATCCCCGGAATGTCCCGTCCAAACCACCGCCGGAGCGAATCCCGCCTCCGGCTCCGACAGCCAGTCCTGGCCCATCTCCCAGCGCGCCCCCCCGGAAAGGCAGGCGCGCAGGCTCTCCCAATCCTGACCCGAAGGAGGATGGATGCGGGGACACAGTGTTTCCAAAGAAGAAGATTGGTCAGTCATAACCGCCAAGGACATTGCACAATCCGGAGAGTTTCGGAAGAAAAATCAGGATTGGGGAGCGGGCAGCGGGAATCGAACCCGCATGGCCTGCTTGGAAGGCAGGAACTTTACCACTAAGCTATGCCCGCATGGAAAGAATGTGCGGGATTCTTTCCCGGGAGGGGAGGGGTTGTCAATGCCGCAATCCGATTCGTCAAAAAAAATTCACGGCATGCCCGCAAACGCCCAGCGGAAGACCTGTTCCGCATCCGAAAAAATCCACTGGGTCTTGCTGCCGAGTTGGACGAGGATCAAGTCGCGACCGCCTTCTGACGCGCTGGCCACGAGGCAGCGGCCGGACGCGGCGATGTAGCCGGTTTTCATGCCGTTGACGGGTGTGTAGCGGCCAAGGAGTTTATTGGTATTTTCGAGGATGCGGGTGCGGCCTGAGTTGAAGGTGAAGGGGTAGTTTTTGGTGGACATGAGGGCGCGGAGCACCGGCTCGCGATAAGCGTGGTAGGCGATGCGGGCCATATCCCGCGCCGTCGAGTATTGCGAGGCTGGCAGTCCGTGCGGGTTCACGAAATGGGAGTGGGTGGCGCCCAGATCGGCGGCCTTGCGGTTCATCGCTTCAGCGAACGATGCGGTGTCTCCGGAAACGTCGCGGGCCAGTGTCTCGGCCACATCGTTTCCGCTTTTGACGATCAAGCCGGCTAGCAGGGTTCTGCGCGAATACTGTTCACCGGTGCGCAAGCCGAGGCGGGTGGGCTCGACGCGCGTGTCCTCGCGGTGGACGCGCACAATGGTGTCCAGCGGCCCGCTCTCCAAAACCACCAGCGCCGTGACAAGCTTCTGGGTGCTGGCCACCGGCATGGGAGTATCCGCGTTTTTTTGAAACAGCGTCCGGCCCGTACGCGCATCAATCAGGATCGCCGAACGCGCGTGGAGGGATGGCGCACGCTCAGGCCAATGAGCAGGAGCGCCCAATGGACGATCCGCCACCGGCGGCGCCGCCACCCGGACTTCCACCGGCTTGCGCAATGGACTCGCGCAACCGACCAGCCCACCCAAAAAAAGGCTCCTCGACGATTTGAGTGGGTGATTTGTTTGAAGAGAGCCGCCTGCGGCGGGAGGTAGGAACAAGGGCCTCATTGCCGGCCC
>JAJTZA010000014.1 GCA_021463905.1 Terrimicrobiaceae bacterium
CAGTGGGCCACCGCCCAGTTGGAAGAGTATCTGCGCAAGGGATTCGTCATGGACGACGAACGCCTCAAGAACCCGCCGGGACCGGACGTACCAGATTACTTCGACGAGTTGCTGGAGCGCATCCGCGACATCCGCGCGAGCAAACGCCGGGTGTATTTGCGGGTCCGGGAGATTCTGGCCCTCGCAGCGGATTACGCGCCCGAGGAGAAGGAGACGCAGGCGGTCTTTCAGGTCGTGCAAAACAAGCTGCACTTTGCCGCGACCGGCAAGACGGCCCCGGAACTGATCGCCGGTCGCGCCGACGCCGGGAAAGCCAACATGGGGCTGACGGCATGGAAGGGTGGCGTCGACCGCAAAGGGGCCAACACCCATGAGCACCACATTCGACAGCACCCAGCGATCTTTGCAGGAGTTCCTGCGCGATGTTCACTCCGGCAAGCTGAAAGAGGCTGAACCAATGGCAATGAGAGAGAAGAAATGGATTGCTGGTTTTCGCTGCGCAGGAAGCCGACAGGCAACTGGCTCGTTTTAAGCGTGGCTGTTGGTATCCGTGGTGTGCTGAGGTTCGGCGCGTGTGGCGGCGCGATGGTCTGCCGGGTCGTCGTTGGGTGTGGATGGGCGGACGATCTCATAGGCCCGCAGGATTGCAGCGTGGCGATTGCCCACTCCGAATTTGTCAAAAATCGCGGCCACATGTCCTTTGACGGTGGTCAGCGAAATCCCCAAAATGATGGAAATTTCGGAGTTGGATTTTCCGAGGAGGAGTAAGGCCAGGACGTCGGCCTGGCGGTGGGAGAATCCGGCCCGCTCAAAAATTTCCGTTTCCACAGGGGTTTCACCAAGAGGGGGTGAGGCCAGCAGGCTTGCCAAACGATGCGCATTGTCGAAGAGCGGCTGGAGCACCTCCATCCGACAGCGGAATGAGCGATCAAACGTCTTGCCGTCACGCTTTTCCATTCCAAGAAAAAACACCATTTCGTCATCGGAGGGCAGCAACATGGCCGCGTGATCCGATATCCCCGCCACCCGGAACCCTTCCTGGTAGATGGCCGACTGATAAAATTCCTCATCGCTGAGGAAATCGGATCGAAAAAACGGTTTGCCATTATTGACGGTCGGGTCGCAATTGAAACAGGGAAAGTCGGCCATGTGTTTCCCAAATCCCTCCAGCCCGGGAGCCATCTCCGGCAGGAACGGTTCAAACACGACTTCAAGCTGCCGCGTGGCCGGTGTGAAAGAAACGAAAGAGACCTGTTGGCAATCCAGTGTTGCACAGAGAATGTCCGCCACACGCCTTCGGAAGCTCGCCGGAGCCAAACCCGGAGCAAAAAGCGCCCGCATGTGAAGCGCAAGTGAGGACATCGCAAGACAGGACATGAACCAAAAAGTCCTGATTTTTATCAGCCTGTCAAGCCGGCAGCTCCAAAGCGCGATTTTACGGATGGTTCAGCCCGCCAGGGCTTTGACATGGGCCACGGCCGCCGAGGCGAGCGCGGCGGGATTGTAGCCGCCCTCGAGGACCGAGACGATGCGTCCGGCACACCACGTTTCCGCAAGAGCAACGCTGCGACGGGTCAATTCGGCGTAAGTCTTATCCGTCCACTGCAGCCCGCCGATCGGATCGTTCTGATGAGCGTCAAAACCGGCGGAAATGAGAAAAAACTCCGGCTGAAAATCCGCCACAGCGGGCGCGATTTTTTTATCCCACGCGAGAAGGGCCTCCCTGCCTCCCGAGTTTTGCGGGAGCGGGAGGTTGAGAGTTGCTCCGGCTCCTGCGCCTTGCCCCTGTTCCCCGGCGGCACCGGTGAACGGATAAATGCCGTGTTCATGCAATGAGATATAAAAGACATCCGGATCTTCCCGGAAAATGGCTTCGGTGCCATTGCCGTGGTGGACGTCCCAATCCACGATGACCACGCGCTGGCGGCCGTGGTGGATTTGCAGGTATCGGGCTGCGACGGCCACATGGTTAAAAATGCAAAATCCCATACCGAGGTCGGATGTGGCGTGGTGCCCGGGCGGACGGACGGCACAAAAGGCCGAGGCCACCTCCCCCCGCATGACAAAATCTGTGGCGCTCAACACTGCTCCGCAGGCTTCGAGGGCGACGTCGTAACTCTCCGGGCAGAGGGGCGTATCGCCAGTACGAAGCTGATCGGCAAAGTTTTCGGCATCCTGACGCACGACATCCAAGTACCAGGAGGCGTGCGCCAGCAGGACTTCCTCGGTCGTGGCGATGCGTCCCGGGATTTTGACAAATGACGGCGGTAAATCCTCCAGTGCAGCACACAGCGCGCGGTAACGCGTGGCAGATTCCGGGTGGAACGGCCCGGTGTCGTGCCGCTCATAGCGGGCGTCAAAGTGGATGCCGGGCTGACGGTTTTTTTTGGTGCTCATTCCGGACAGAGGATCCGTTTCTTTTTCAAAAATTGTCTGCGGGATTGCAGGATGCCGACCAGCGGGATGCGGAACTCCTCCTCTCCATCCTCAGCGGTCGCGCTCCGCCCGCCCACCGCACGGAAGAGTTTTTTCATCGCATAATTTTCGGAAAGCACATTAGCCCAGAAGGTCTTCACCTGGCGTTTGTGGGCGACCTGCGCGAGTTTCCCCAGGAGGAACCCCCCCATGCCGAGATGTCGGAACTCCTCGTGGACAACAAAGGCGACCTCGGCGGATTGTCCGTCGGGGTCGAGGTAATAGCGTCCGATGGCCCGGAGTTCCTGACGTCCATGCGCTTCCTCAAACAGTCCGAAGGCCAAATCCTTTCGTTGGTCCACAGCCACCAGTTTGTAAGCCGATTCGCCGGTCATGCGGTTGCGGCGGTAGCCGTAGCGCAGCCGGACGGTTTCCTCATCATGCGAATAAAAGAACTCCTGAATCGAGCGCATGTCGCTCGGTGACAAGGGTCGGAGCAAAAACCGCTGTTTGTGGAATTGAATCCATGCGCTCTCGATTCCATCGTCCGAGACCAGGGGGGCAGGCGGCGGTGTGGTAAAGTATTTGGGCAACCAGCCCTTCTCTCGTGCGCCGGCCAGCAGGCCCTCGCGGTGATCCGGGTGGGCGATTTCCACCAATCGCGCCACGCGCTCACGGATGCTCCGTCCGTGCAGGCTGGCCACTCCATACTCGGTGACCACATAGTGAACGTCGCCGCGTCCGGTGCAGACCCCGCTGCCAACCTCGAGATCCGCGACAATACGCGAATGACCGCCTTCATCGGATGTCGAAGTGAGTGCGATGATTGGACGCCCCTCTTTGCTGCGCCCTGCTCCACGCACAAAATCCTGCAAGGCGCCGATGCCTCCATAAAAGCGATGCCCGCTTGAATCCCGCACCACCTGTCCGGTGAGGTCAATCTCGCGCGCTCCATTGATCGAAACCATCCGGTCATTCCGGGCAATGCGGCCCGGGTGGTAAACCCACTCGCTGGAGTGCATCTCGAAGTCAGCATTCTCATGGACAAACCGGTAGAGCCTGCGACTGCCCATCACATGGCTGGCAATGATTTTTCCAGGGCGAAAGGATTTTCTCGTTCCATCGGCGGCTCCGCATTGCACCAGCTCCATCAGCGCATCGTTAAACAATCCGGTGTGGATGCCCAGGTGATGGTGATTTTTGAGGGCACGGGCCACGGCGTGGGGTGTGTTGCCCAGCCCAAGCTGAAGGGTGGCACCGTCTTCGATCAACTGCGCGGCATAACGTCCGATCCGGGTGTGGCGGTCATCGGTCTCCGGCTTCTTGGCCTCGGGAAGGTCGGCCACGCACTCAATCGCAAACGCGATCTTGCGCACAGATATTCTGGAATCGCCGTGGGTTCTCGGCATCTTCGGATTCATCTGCGCCACCACCACCCGCGCACAATCCACCGCAGAGCGCACCACATCCACGCTAACCCCCAGCGAACAGTAGCCATCCGCATCCGGCGGACTCACCTGGATCAGGGCCACATCCAAAGGCAGGGGGCCGCAGCGAAACAGCGAGGCCACCTCGGAAAGCGGGCAGGGCGTGTAATCGGCCTGACCGCGCTCAACGGCTTCGCGCAAGGGACGGGTGAGAAAGAACGAGTTGGTGCGGAGTACACCATCATACCGGACATCAATCCAGGGTGATTCCCCCAGTCCATAAATGTGGACGATCTCCACGTCCTTGAACTGCTCCGCAGAAGCAAGAAACGAATCCACCAGCGCAAAGGGCACAGAAGCACCCCCGCCGATAAACACCCGCCCTCCAGGCGGGACAATGCGTGACCAGTCTTCGGGTGAAAGCATTTTCATCGCGGCGAAAAAATCCCGATCAAGTGTGGCCGGTTCCCTCCGTTTTGGAAAGGAAAGTACGGTGGTTCACGTGCGCGCGGGGGCGGCGCATTCCTCATCCAGGCGCGCATAGTGAAACCAATGCGAAGGCGCGGCTGCGAAGGCCGGCACCAGAGCGGAGGCAATTTCCCGTGTGAAGTGTTCGAGAGTCGCGCGTTTTCCGGACTCCAGCCATCGCGGCTCGATCCAGGCCAACGCCTCCATCCGAAACTTTCCGTCGGGCTGTCTCGAAGCCGCCACAGGAATGATCGGACATTTCCCCAAAAGAGCCAGCAGAACCGGGCCGGTGGAAAAAGGCATCTCCCCGTGCGGCAATGGAACAACCACGGCATTTTCATCATGGGGACGATCAGCCACCGAGGCGACAAATGCCCCTTCATTCAATCGCCGAACGATTTCCACGGCAGAGAATGAGCTGTTGCCCACCACGAGCGTTTCCACCCCCCAACGGGCGCGAAACGCGGCCCGCCACCCGGTCAGTTCCTCAGTAGGCTCGGGCAGGGTCAGCGCCACCACAGGAAAACCCATCTGTGCCATCATCAGACCGCCAATTTCAAAAAACCCAAAATGGCCGCTGACCAAAATGCACCCTCTTCCTTCACTGCGTGCACGATCCAGGAGATCCAATCCGCAACGCTGACCGATCAGCGCGGTTACATCAGAGGGTTTCTCGAGCTGAGCCAGTCTCCCGTAGAGAGAAAAGCATTCCGCCTGGTTGATGAAGAGCTGGCATGCGGTTCTGAAGGTGGCGGATTGGGGGTCGAGCAAGGCCAGGTTGTGCCGCACCGCTTTGAGGGTTGCGGGGTGGGTGAGAGCATAAAACAAGCCGAGAGTGCGGGAGACCACCCATGCGCCCGGAGCCCCAAAAACCTTCCAACAAAAAAGGATCCACTCGAAGCTTCCGCGCTGATACAGCCGCCGGTAGAACGCTCTCTCGCGGTAGTCCGCCGTCCGACCCAGCAGGTAAAGCGGCGGCAGGAGAATCAGACACGCGAAGACGGCGGCAATCACCCCCAAGTCCATCACCAACCCAAAGTTTTGCAGCGCGGGCTGGCCGGTCAACATGGGCGCTCCAAAACCGATGCAGGCACTCAGGCCGGTGAGGAGCACTGGTGCCGCCAGATGATCGTATGTGGTCCGCAGGTCGCCATGCTGGTGCTCGAGCGCGAGAAGAATATGCAGGCTGTAATCCACCACCAGCCCGAAGAGCAGGGGCATGCTAATCAGGGAAATCGGCGTCAACCGCGCACCCGTCACCCGAAGCAGACCGATAAACAGCGAGAGGGAGAGAGCCAGGGCGAGGAGATTGAGAGCCACCAGTCGGGCGGAGCGGTGGACGAGGAAGCAGAGCACGACAATCCCCCCGAGGATGGCAAGGCCCAATGTCCCAAAGTCCTGTTGAGCGATTGAGGTGACTTCGCTGGTGAGCGAGACCCAGCTTACCGGAAGGACCTCGACATTGCGGATGCTGGTTTCGAGTCCATCCGGAGGCACCGGCCGCTGAGCCGCACCGGAGACCCTGACCACAGCAAACACTCCACGCGCGTCACGGCCCGCCATCGTGGAGGTCACATCAGCAATGGCGGCAAAGGGGTCTTTCTCGCCGCGTTTGAGAGCATCGAGGGTGGCGGCCAGTTGGAGGGTCGGGCCGGACCATTCCTCGCCCAGGTTTGCGGCGGTGAAGGCACCCTGCAGGGTGCGGACGCTCTCCGGTGGCCAGAGGGCGATGTTTTGGGTGGCGTTGGTTTCGCTGGGCACCCGCCATGCCGGATTGGCCGCAGCAGGGTTCACCTTGTGAGCCAGCACCGTGGCCGCCTCGCGAAGCGCATCAAAGGAAGGCCCGCGCAGCAGATACACAGCGTCCCCCTCCGACGGGTCCACGGTTGAGAGCCACTGCTGGCCGGTAAAGGCGTCACTGCCCACCGGTCGGAGCGCGGAAAGATCGGGATTGTAGAGCCGGTCGTGTCGCGCCCACGGACGCGTCGCCACTCCGGCCAACAACGCGACCAGCGCAAACACGACCAACCCGGCACGGTGACGCATGATCCAACGCGAGGCGCGTCCACTCGCCCGAAAAATCACGGGGGGGGCGTTGGGAGGATTGGCTCGCAACACATCCCGCAGGAGCCATGTGGCAAAAAGCGCGGATGTGAGCAATCCGACGCCGACCAATACGGCGAGCTGGCGGAGAGCGGGGAAGGAGGAAAATGCCAGCAGGAGGAACGAGAAGGCGGTGACGATGGCGCTGAACCAGATGCTGCGTCGCAGCGTGCGCCAGACGCCCCTGTCCCCGCGGTGCGGCGCCGCGAAGTGGTGATAAACGAGGATGCTGTAGTCCATGCTCACGCCGAGGAGGATCGAGGCAAAACCGATGCTGATGACATTGAGTCCGCCATAAAGGACGAGCGCCACCGCGATGCCACTGAGCATGGCCAGCACTTGAAAAAACATGATCCACCCGAGGGGGCGCAGGGTTCGGTAAAACGCATAGAATGTGCCCGCCAGCAATATCATGGCCGTAGCCACCATCAGAAGCATGTCGCCGCGCATCCGGCGGGAAATCTCCGCATGAAACACCGGAGCACCGGTCAGCAACACCTTCCCTCGATCCGATTTCTCCAATGCCGCATCCAGGGAGGACTGCAGTCCACCCACGAACGCGTTCGCTTGGGATGTGGTCGCCAGCGGGTGATCGGGGCTGATGCGCAGGAAGCCGGCGGATTCCGGCATCCCGCTGGTGGTTTCGGTGTCATCGGTTTCCGGGAGCAGGCCGAGCGGGTCAAACTGCATCTGGAGGATTTCCGCAGGGTCCACGGCTCCGGACAGCCGCGAGGGGATGCTCGAAAGCCGTTCGTACGCCTGCCCGGGACTCACGGCCTCCGCAACCGGCGAAAAAATCTCCGGGGGCGCATTGATCAAAACCCATGCGGCAAACGCGCCAAGGTTTTGCATAAAGGTCTCCTGGGGTGCAACCACCTTCCGGACACCCTGGGTGGACGCAAGCGCGGTGCGCGCTGTTTCCAGGAGCTGTGCCCGCTCCGTGACAGGCAGCGAGGGATCCGCCACCGCAAAAACATCATCTTCACCAATCGCCAGCCCGGTGAATTCGATGATGCCCCGCACGCTGGGTAGGGAGGGAGGCAGCGTGGGAAGCAGCTCGGTTTGCAATTTCGCCGTGGTCGCCCCCCAAATGCCCACGACAATCACAACGGCCAAAAAGGCGGCGGTCAGAGGCGTGCGGAGCAGGATCATGCCGGCGTATTCAGGGGGTCGCCATTTAACGCAGTGACCGGATCACCGGGACGATGCGGATCATTTCTTGCAGTCGGCAGAGGCAGCGGAAGACCCACAGGCGGAGGCGGTCGGCGATGCCCAGCGTTGTTTCTCCGCCGACCAGTCGCCCGATGCTTTTCGGGATACCCAGAAGCGGTGCCGGACTCATAAAGACCTCGAACCCTCCTGTGGTGTAAAAGAGGCGGATGATTTTTGAATAGTGGCGCATCCAACAGGCCATCTCCCGTGTGTAGCCGGCTTGCTCGGAGGGACTCAACGCCCGGCCACCTGCCTCGGCCTTGAGGAGTGCCCCGGCAGCGCGCAGTCCCGACTTGAACGCCAACGTCACCCCGGAAGAAAAAACCGGATCCAGAAATCCCGCCGCGTCTCCCGTTAAAAGAATCCTCGAAGCCGCAAATGAGGAAAACCTCCAACTGTAATCGCCGGTGGCCACCAGCGGCGCGACCGCGCGCGCCCGCGCCAGCCTCCGTTGCGCCTCCGATGACTCCTCCACCACCTTGCGAAAAACCACCTCCAGTTTCTGCCTGGAGCCAGAGGCCGCTTGCGCGTTGACCATGGCAGTGGGGACAACCACCCCAACCGAGGTCCTGCCATCCGCCAGCGGAATAAACCAGAACCAGGCCTCCCGGAGGCGGACGATGGCAATGTGACCCGCCGCTTTGCCCGTATTGCGTTCGACGCCCTCAAAGTGGCCGTAGATGGCCACCCGGCGGCTCGGCAGGGTTTGCGAGCGACGAAACCCAATGCGCGCGCCCGCGAAGGCAGAGCGACCACTCGCATCAATGACCCACCGCGCTCCGATACTCCCCTCACCCTCCAGCCCGGAATAGGTGAGCCGCATGTCCTCCGTATTGGGGTCTTTCAGCCCGGTCACCCGCGTCTGTTCGAGCACTTCACAACCCTGCTCAGCGGCGTGATCCAGCAGCAGACGGTCGAAACTGGCCCGATCCACTTGAAAGGAATACTCGCGCTCCCTGCCGAGGCTCTGCTTGAACCAGAAGCGGTGGGTGCGCGAACCGTCCCCCGAGCAAAAATCCGCTCCATACTTGCGCAAGTAGCCGGCATTTTCGAGTTTGTCCCATACCCCCAACTCCCGGAGTGCATCATTGCCATGCGGCAGAAGGGACTCGCCAATACAAAATCGCGGGAATTTGTCTTTCTCGAAAATCGTGACCCGCAACCCCGCGCGCGCCAGCGGAATGCCCGCCGCCACCCCGGACGGACCGCCACCAATGATGGCCACATCGGTTGTTCGATGACCAGTGCCCATGCGGTTACGAGAGTTCGGGTGTTGTGCGCTGACGCAAAATATGATCGCGCAGCGTGCTAAGGCTTTGGAGGGCCTCCCGCGCCGTTGTTGCGTTGGAAATGGCCACCCCGTATTCCTTTTCCACGGCAACGGTCATTTGGAGCGCGTCAATGGAATCCAACCCCAAGCCCTCCGGCCCAAAAAGCGGGGTCTCTTCCTCGATCTCTTCCGGGGAAACCTGCAGCATACAATTGGTCATCAGCATTTCCCTGAGACGCTCAAACGTCACGCCTTCCATCATACGTGCGGCATTTCTAGCGGAGAGAGGCTTTCGAGTAAAGTGCCTTTGCGCAGACCCACAGAAACCGGACGTGCTGAGTTCCCCTGCGGATCGGTCGCGGGAGTGGGGCATTTGTGAACTGCGGATGCGCGGAGGGGTCAGACGGTGGCCCGCCGCCAGTTCAGGCGGTGGATGGGCTTCTGCTGCTCAAGGAATGTTTGCTCGAAGGTGCTGGGCGGGAAATCACCTCCGGGCGAATCGTCAGGAATGAGCGCGGGAAGTTTGGCGGCGCGACGACGAACCGCATCGGCGTAAGGCGCATCGTCGGTGACAAACCGCAGGAAACCCCCGGGAGCAAGCACCCCAATAACGGCTTCGAGAAACTCGGTGTCCACCATCCGGCGGGTGGCGTGTTTTCGCTTCGGCCAGGGATCGGGGAAGAGGATGTGGACGGCTTGCACCGAACCCCGGGGGAGCGCACGAAGGGTTTCGAGGCCGCGCGACTGCAAGGCCCACGCATTGGTCAGACCGAGCCGCCTGACTTTCCCGCGCGCCCTCTGAACTCGTTCCGCCTGTTTTTCGATGCCCAGGATGTTGGCCTCCGGACGCAGTGCCGCCAGGTCCACCAGGAAGCTCCCCCGGTGGCAACCAATGTCAAGGATCAGCGGAGGCGCCCCGGGTTCGAGCCATCCGGGAGGGATTTCCTCATCCGGGGCAGCGGGTGCTGGATCATCTTGCCAAGGCTCCATGTTCTCGAAATACGCGAATGAGTGCGGGTGCTGTCTGGGAAATATCGAAGTGTTGCAGACAGGCTTTCCGTCCTGCCGCACCATGTTGCCTCGCCAGCGCGGGGTCGTCAAGATAAGCCGTCAATGCCTCGGCAAGCCGGACGGGGTCACGCTCGGGAACAAGCCGCCCCGTGACACCATCCTGAACCATCTCGGGAATGCCCGCCAGCGGCGTCGAAATCACCGGCAACCCGCCGGCCATCGCTTCCATGATCACCGTGGGAAGATTGTCCATGGCCCCATCCTGAGCCGTGACACACGGCAGAACGAAAACCCGTGCGCGACGCAAATACTTACGGATTTCCTCCTGGGAAAGCGCACCGAGGATGCGGACTTTGCCACCCAGGTCAGCGCAGGAATCCCGCAAAGCAGCCTCCATCGGGCCACCACCCAATATGACGCACTCGTATCCCCTCGCCCCCAACCCCCGGCAGGCGGCAATCAAATCCGGAAAGCCTTTTTTCTCGATGGCCCGCCCAATACTCACGATGAGCGGCGGGCCTTCGGGAAATTCGGCAGGCGGAAAGGAATCGGAGGCGATGCCATTATAGACCCGGTACAGGCGGCCTTCGATGTCGGGGAATTGTCTGGCGAGGAGGCGTCGGCTGAAATCGCTCACGGTGACGACGCACGCTGCCGCGCGGAGGATTTGTCCGAGGCGTTCGGGCGGTTCGTCGCGAAAGATGTCGTTGGCGTGCGCGGTGACGCTGTAAGCGACTCCACCGAGCCGGTGGAGCCAGAAGGCCGCGCGTGCCCCCACGCCGACAAAATGAGTATGCACGTGGTGGATGCCGCGCTGACGGCACACCCGGCGCATCCACAGGGCTTCGTAGATGCGGTATTTTTCTGTTTCTGCTCCCCATAGGGTTTTCATGTCCCTGCGGGCAGAGAGGGCCGCCCGCCGAAACGCCCAATTCCAGAACAGTCGGCTCTTGAAGCTTTGAGGGAGATAGGTGGTGGGCCCCAGCCCGGGAAAGTTCTGGTGGATCGGCTCGGGGCCTGTCCGCGAAATGGAGAAGACGGGCGCGTGCACGCCCTCTGCGCGCAACGCCGCCACTTCGCGCGCACAAAATGTCTGCGTGAAGCTCGGAAACTTCGCGAAAAGGTACGCCAACATCAGCGGGACCAGCTCGGCTCGGTCACCTTGCCCAAGCCGGTGATCAGCGGCGTGGACTTTCCGGTCTGCGTGTCGAGGAGCATGATGGCCGAACCGGAGGAATAAATCAGATGCCGCGAATCCGCCCCCCACGCCGGATCTTCCCCGCTGGCCACCGTCTGCGTCGCTCCGGTCTCAAGGTTTTTCACCACAATGGAAAATCCGCCCGAGCGCGCCGTAAAGGCCACCTTTTTTCCGTCAGGCGACCAATTCGGCTCAGTGGAATAGGCAAATCCCGTCGGGACGAGCTGGCCGGTTCCTCCTCCCGCCGGGATGCGGTAGAGCTGCGGGCCTCCCCGGTCGTCGGACGAGTAAATGATCTCACGCCCATTGGGGGACCATGTGGGCGAAGACTCGACACCGCGGGTGCGGGTCAGGCGGTGCGCCCCTCCCCCGCCCGCCGAGAGCGTGTAAAGCTCCGGGTTCCCGTCGCGACTGACCGTACATGCGATGCGTCCGCCATCGGGTGAAAAGGAGGCTCCGGAATTGGTGCCGGGGAATTTAATGATGCGGTTGCGCGCTCCGGTGGCGAGGTCAATGAGGTAGATGTCGGCGTAGCCGCTCTGGTAGCCGGTGTAGGCGAGCTTTTGGCCGTCCGCCGAGATCGAAGGCGCCACGCTGATCGCCCCATCCTTGGTAATCTGCTGGATATTCGACCCGTCGGCATCAGCGGTGTAGATTTCCTTTTTGCCCGTGCGCGTCGAAACAAAGGCAATCTTCGAGGAGGCAAAGCCCCGCTGCCCCGTGAGCGTGCCAACAATATCATCGGCAAACTGGTGGGCGGCGCGGCGCGCGTCGCCGGAGTAGGTCTTTTGCAAAACAACGCTTCCACGACCGTCCACCACCGTGCCACTCAGAGAGCCTCCTCCCGCCGTACCGGAAATTTTATAGCTGGCGCGCTCGGGACTGGTGATTCCAAACAACCCGGACGTTTGCAGGTCGCTTTGAAGCGTCCGCGTGGCGAGTCCTCCCTCGGGTCCGCCCAAACTCTGAATCGCGACATTGGTGGCCTCCCCCTTGCGGATCGTAATGGTCGCAGGCTCTTGCGCAGCTGCCCGCAAAACCGCCACGCCAACAATCAGGGCTAAAACAAGATGTCTCATCACACCCGCTATCAATGCCAGAACTCCGGCCATTGGCAAACTACGATTTGAACCGGCGCCCATACGGAAATGCCCCCAGCGAAGTCAGCGACACCGCCTTGCGCCGGGCAGAAGCCAGCGCAGCCACCACGTGCGCGTCCGCAGGATCGCCCTCGATCTCGACAAAAAACACGTACGTTTGCGGCTGACCAGGAACCGGCCTCGAAACAATGCGCGAGAGACTGATCCCATGCCGCGCAAACGGCCCCAGAAATGCGTGCAGGCTGCCGCAGGCATTGGGCAACGCAGCCACCAGAACCATCCGGGACAACCTGCGCGGCCCAGCCGCCGGGAACCCACCGGAACGAATGACGTAAAAATGGGTCACATTTTGGAGATGGTCGGTTTTGGGTGTGTCCACAATGCGCAGCCCGTAGATGTCTGCGGAGCCCGGTGCGGCCAGGGCCGCTCCTCCCGCTGTGGATGCTGCCAGCGTGGCTGCCACTCCCGTGCTGGCCACGGCCTGAAGCCGGGCTTTGGGATACAACGCACGCAACCAGTCCGCATGGTGCTTGATCTGGGTAAAGTGCGAAAACACCCCCCGCACCGCCCCCCGGGCACGAGCCAGCAGCGCAATGCGAACGTCCAATGACAATTCCTCAATCACCGCAATACGCCCACCCAAACGAATCAACAGATCAATGCTGTCATGGATCGTCCCCCCACTGGAGTTTTCCACCGGCACCAGCCCACGCGCCCCCTCCGTGGCCGCTGTCCGCTCGATCACTTCCTCAATCGTCGCACACTGACGCAACTCCACCCGCTTCCCAAATCGCTTCCGCGCCAGAATATGCGAAAAAGTCCCCTCCGGCCCCAAATAATAAATCGCCTTCATCCCAAGCCCTCTACCATGCCCGCCCCGCAAAAAAAACCATTTTTGCGTCGGTTGTTTGAGTGCCCGAATCCTGACGATCTCCCAAAGGGGGCGTGGTCATGGGCCAAAAATCCACGCATCGCGGCATTTCAGACCGCCAGCGGTGGGACGACCCATAGCCAAGTCCGTTGGGCTGAGCTATGGAATGACCGTGCCTTCAACATTTTTCCGGGTGGGTGCTTCGTGATACTTCGCTGCGGCAAACACTTGGGAACTGGCCATCCCTGCCTCACCCACTTTTGATAGAGGTTTATATTGATGGACAGATCGAGGTTCCCCGCGTCCGGGCCTTTTTCGCGCGCAGCGATGCACGCTCCGACCGCTTTGGGCCATTTGCCGGATATCCCGGCGTGGGCGGCACACCTACCGCAGGGAAAACCATCCGTGAAGGTGCAGGGGCTGGCTGGGAGTCAGCTTCCGGCGCCTACATTGGCCTGTACTCGGATAACACAGCGATCACCGCCAATGGGGCACTGCTTTCGGATGCGGATGCGGAGACCCTCCGCCTTGCGCTCACCACGAACGCCCCCTTTCTCAACCGCTCGGAGATGGTGACGCGATTGATGCCGGCACTTTCGTCATCGGGTGACAATTGGGTCATCAAACGACGGCGGGAGACCGTCGTCCGCGCACTGGCCGACGTCGGGGATACGCGCACGTGGAACCTGCTCATTGACCTCATCGCCCAGAGCGGACGCTTTCCCCGCACCGCGTCCAGCCTTGACAGCTTCCAGGTCGAGGGCGAGCGCCACTACTGGCTGCATGTCGCCATTGACCGTTTTACCGGCAAGGTCATCGTGCGCAAACTCGAAGCCGTCAGCGAGTAGCGCACCGGACGGGCTCTCTCACGCGGAGAGACTTCCCAGCCACTGAGCCGCGCGCAGAATGGAAACCGGCGGACGCGACTCCTCATGTCGCAAATTTTTGACGAGATGGATGGCCGTCACGTCGGGGAACTTCTCCGCAAAATTCACCAAAGCCCGCGAGCGGGTGGTATCGGTAAGCTTACACTCGATCAAATGGGTCAGACGCTTTTCATGGGAAAGACAAAAGTCAACTTCCGCTCCGTCTTTGGTGCGCAGGTAGCTCATCTCGATGTCCTGTCCCTTGGCGTCCTGAAGAAAATGAACATGCTTGAGCAACATCGCAGCCACCGCATTTTCGAAGCGACATCCCTCACTGCCTTTCACCAACCCCGTGTCATAAAAGTACACCTTGGGAGTTTGTCGGACAGCTCGGGCGATATTTTTGTGCCAAGGGCGGACGAGGAAGACGATGAAAAGAGCCTGCAAGATATCCAAATAATGCTTCAAGGTGTTGGAAGAAACTCCCAAGTCCTGAGACAACGAAGCCAGAGAGAGAGGAGAACCCACCCGTTCACGCAAACTTTCCAAAAATAATCGCATCGCATTGATTTCATGGATCCGCGAAAATTCGAGAACATCCTCGCGGAGCAAATCCGTAAAATATTGTCTCCTCCACCGCTGAGCCTCGTCCTCGTCTTCCGCCAAACACGGCTCAGGAAATCCCCCCCGCCTCATCAGCCGATCCAGCGCCTCCTCATCGGAACCGCCGCGCTGATCCAGCCACTCTTTGACCGAAAACGGATGCAGGCGATAGGAAAAATAACGCCCTGCCAACGAATCCCCGCTTTGTCGCCATGTCTCCATCCGCGCACTCCCCGTCACCAGAAGTGCTTGCCCCTCTGGACGCGCATCCACCACGCCCTTGAGCCAGCTTTTCCAACGCGCCTTTTTGTGGATTTCGTCAAACACCAAGGCCTGGGCCATCGGATTCCAGCTCCCACGCTGTACAATCGCCCGATCCGACGGCACATCCCAATTGAAATGCTGACTCGAAAAAAATCCTTCCACAATCTGCCGACACATCGTCGTCTTCCCCACCTGTCTCGGCCCAGTGATCATCACCATTTTTTTGCGAAGATCTTTCTCAACGCAAATTTTCAAATACCTATTCACACGACCATATTGAAGCGCTTTGCAAAAAAGTCGCGACTATTCTGCAAATATCATCAAACCGACCAGGGCGTCAGGGAGTCTTGCCAGTTTGCTTGCGCCACCTCACTAACCTCAGAGAGAAATTTCAAGGTGCCTCGCGGAGACAGTTCCGTCAAGGTCGGCGGACGGGCTCTTTATAGACGCCGATATAGGGGAGGTTGCGGAAATGCTCTTTGTAATCGAGGCCGTAACCGACAACAAATTCGTTGGGGATGTCGAAGCCCACGTAGTCCGCTGTGATCTGGTGCCGGCGGGGGACATCCTTGCGGAGGAGGACGCAGGTTTTGATGCTCAGCGGGTGGGTTTTCTGGCGTAATGTGTGGAGGATTGCGTGGAGGCTGCAGCCGCTATCGAGGATGTCGTCGAGGAGGAGAACGTGGCGTCCGTTCACATGGGGCAGGCGGGTGTGGTGGAAGAGTACATCCCCGGTACTGGAGGTTCCCTGGTAACTGGAGACACTCAGAAAATCGAGATGTACTGGCATGTCGAGTCGCCGCAGCAGGTCTGCGGCAAACATGAGCCCGCCCTTGAGGATGGTCACGACCGTCAAATCCAGGCCGGCATAATCGGAACAGATTTGTCCGGCCAGTCCATCGAGGCGCGTGTGAATGATGGACTCGTCCAGGAGAATCCGTCCGACTCCGCCGCATCTCCCGCCCGCCGATGAAAGGGGGTGCCGCGTCTTTCCGGATTCTGCAATCCTCTCCATCTCCATGCAGGGCGTCAGACGCCGGGAAGCGTGGTGAGAAGAAGGGCGGCACCCTCGCTTCCTTCGGGGAATACGACCGCAGGCGACGGAACCGCAGGCAGCAAAAAAATGCCCCCTTCGAGAAGACCTCCTGGCCGACGCGGAGCTTTCCCTGAAGAACCGTCACCATCGCAAATTGCCCCGGCCTGCACAGAGGGAGGGGCGCGGAAACCGGGATTTTTTCCACCCGGAAGAAATCGCAATCGGCCAGGACTCCCCGTTCGAGGTGAGCGACGGCAGGTTCGTGGTCATCGAAGTCAATGCAGGCGAGGGACTCCGCGATGTGGAGTGTCCGGGGTTTTCCATCGAGACCGGTGCGGTTCCAATCATAGACGCGGTAGGTGGTATCGCTGTTCTGCTGGATTTCGACAATGACGTTCCCCTCGCCGATGGCATGCAATCTTCCGCTGGGAATGAAAAAACTGTCGCCGGTTTTCGTGGGCAGCTCGTGGACGGCTCTCTCCAGGGTGCCCGCAGCGAGCATTTCCTCGAAATGTGCCCGGTCGCATCCCTGGGGCACCCCGGCATAGATGCGCGCACCGGGCGAGCAGCGCGCGAAATACCAGACCTCGGTTTTGGGTTCGCCCCGCAGTGCGGCGGCCAGGCGCGCCGGTGGGTGCACTTGCAGGGAAAGTCGCTGACGGGCATCGAGCAATTTGATGAGGACAGGGAAGCGCGGAGCGGGATGGCGCAGAGCCGCCTGACCGAAAATTTCCTTGCGGTGGTTTGTCCAAAGTTCGTGGAGGGTTTTTCCCTGATGCGGCCCACGGTGAATGACACTTTGCGCCTCCTCCCGATCCACCAGCTCCCAGATTTCGCCGATTGGGGCGCCGGGAGGCAGACGCTTTCCGTAGAGCGTCTCCAGGCGACGCCCACCCCAGACCCGCTCCATCGGGATCGGCTCGAAGACCAATGGCGCAGGCTCTTCCCCGGTCATGGCAACAGCAGTATGGTCAATTCCTTGGGCCCATGCGCACCCAGCACCAGAATACGCTCGATGTCCCCGGTGCGGCTCGGACCGGTAATGAAAGAAAGCATGCTGGGAAAGTTTGACCCAAACCGCGCGTGGGTCAACTCGAAAACGGCGGTCAGGTCAGGCAGGAGCTGTTCGCGACGGGCCAGGACGACATGGTGTGGCGGCAGCACGGAGAGTGCCCGGCCACCGCTTGAGGCGGAAGTGACCAGAACACTGCCGGTTTGCGCCACGAGGCATTCGCAGGTGGTCACGCCCGCATCCGTCGCCTCGAGGTCGTCCATCGCATAACCGCCATCCGTGTACAGAATCCGAACCCCCGCATCCTGCAATCGCGTGGCAAATGGCTCAAGCAGGGACGCACGGTGCATCCCCACCGATTTCCAACCCGCCGCCAAACCCGCCAGACAATCCAAGGCCTCCGACAAGGAGGCACACGAAATAAAACGGGCCTTCAGTGCTTCCGCGTTTTTTTGGAAAAGCTCGAGTTGCGCGGCAAAGGTGTCGCCAACGGCGGGCAGCCACTCGCGCGCTTCATGCGGCTTGTGAGCGGCAGAGCTTGGAGCGGGCTTGCGGACGGCAGGCATCCGCAGCGCCTCGCGCACCCGGCCCAGTATGGTCTCCTTCCCGGTCATCTGCGGCGGGCCTTCCATTGCTCACGAAAGCTGGTTTTGGCAAGGGGAGGAAGCGCGCGTGTCGCGGTCCACGCGCGGAGCGGGTCGAGGCGCGTTCCCTCGACCAGCGGGTGAAATTTCTGGCCGATGCGTCCGAGGCGCAGGCCGAGGCGATAGAGGCGCGGCGAGCGCATGAGGACGATGTAGCCTGCGAAAAGAATCCGTTCCCACCAGACAGGTTTTTTCCGGGCGGCATTTCGGCGATTGCGCAGGAGGTGGTGGTGGATGTCAATTTTCACCGGGCAGGCATCGGTGCAGGCGCCGCAGAGCGAGCTGGCTGCCGAGAGGTGCTTCCAGCTTTGCAGTCCGCGCAGGTGCGGGGTGATCACCGACCCAATGGGTCCCGGATAGGTCGTCCCATAGGTGTGACCGCCCACGTTTTTGAAAACCGGGCAGACATTGAGGCAGGCTCCACAGCGGATGCAGTGCAACGCATCGCGCTGCTCGGGATCGGCGAGGATCACCGTGCGCCGGTTGTCGAGGAGGACGATATGAAACTGCCCGGGACCATCCGCTTCGTCCGACTGGCGAGGCCCGCCAATGAGCGTATTGTAACCGGTCAGCGCCTGCCCTGCCCCCGACGTGGCCAGCATCGGAAGAAACAACGCCAGGTCCTCCATCCGTGGCAGAACCTTCTCAATGCCCAATACCGCCACATGAATGCGCGGCAACGAAGTCGTCAAACGCGCGTTCCCCTCGTTCTCGGTAATCGAAATCATCCCCGTCTCGGAGACCGCAAAGTTGGCTCCGCTGATCCCCATGTCGGCTTCACAGAACTTTTTGCGCATCACACGCCGCGCAATCATGGTCAGCTCTTCCGGGTCATTGGTGGGAGCACTGCCCAGCTCGCTTTGGAAAAGATCGCTGATCTGCCCGCGCGTGAGGTGCATGGCGGGAAAAACAATGTGGTAGGGCGGCTCGTGGCGGAGCTGGACGATGTATTCGCCGAGGTCGGACTCGAAGACCCCAAACCCACGGGCCTCGAGGGCGTCGTTGAGGTGAATTTCTTCGGTCGTCATGCTCTTGGATTTGATAATCGAGCGGACGTTGTTCTGCCGGGCGATCTCGAGGATGGTCTGCGTGGCAGCGCCTCCATCGGGGCACCAGTGAACCCGGGTGCCCCTCGCCTCGGCCTTACGCGCGAACTCCTCAAGGTGGTGATCCAGATGGTTGATCGCGTCAAACTTAATCTCGAAGGCCAGGTCGCGGGCACCCTGCCAGCTCCGGAAGCGCGCACTGTATTCGTCGCGTTTGCGGTAGTAGCCGTCGAGCGCCTTTTGAACAAACGACCGGTGGTTCAAGTCCCGCGTGACCTGACGGGCCTGACGGTGGAACTCGCGGGATGGCGCACTCATCCCGGCAGACTCCCCCTCGAAGCCAGCACCTCGGCCAAATGCAGGCAGCGGCGCGGACGACCACTCCGACGAAAAATCCCCTCGATCTGCATCAGGCAACTGGAATCGCTGGAAATCACAAACTCCGCACCCGTCGCCTCAATCGAATCACATTTGACCTCCCCCATGGCCGAGGAAATCATGGGGAACTTCACAGAAAACATCCCACCAAACCCGCAGCAGGTCTCGGCCTCGTCCATTTCCACAAGTTCGAGACCCCGCACGTTCTCAAGGAGCGTCCGGGGCGGACGTTTCAGACGCAACTCACGCAGGCTGTGGCAGCCGTCATGGTAAGTGGCGCGCCCCGGGAAGGAAGCCCCCACATCCGTGACCTGCAGGACATTGACCAAAAAATCCGAAAACTCCCGCGTTTTTGAAGAAATCTCCCTGGCCAGCGGCTCGTCCGCATCCCCCGAAAAAAGCTCCGGATAAAACACCTTCATCATCGCCCCACAGGAACCGGAAAGCGCCACAATCGCTTCCGCATCCTCGAAGACGCGCATATGCCGCCGCGCAACCACCCGCGCCTCATTCCACATCCCGGTGTTGAAAGGCGGCTGGCCGCAACAGGTCTGGGCTTCCGGAAACTCCACGGTGTGGCCCAGTCTCTCCAGCACTTCCACGGCAGCCATGGCCACCTGCGGGTAGCAGGCATCCACGAAACACGGTACAAAAAGACTGATCCTCATGCGATGGGCAACGTGGCAAAACGCACACCAGCTTCCTCCCACCGGCCCGCATCCGTAGGTGCAGGTGCGAACACTTGCGGATCAAAGGAGTCCCGAACCACCTGGCGCAGGGCCTCCAGGGATTTCAAGTGGCCAAGCGCAATGGCTTGAATGAGAACATTGCCCAACGCTGTCGCCTCGACGGGGCCGGCCCGAACCGTCAAGCCCGTGGCGTCCGCCGCCAGTTGATTCAGGAGCGCATTGCGGCTGCCTCCGCCCACAATATGCAATCGCTGAATCTCCCGCCCGGTCACCATCCGCAACTCGCGAAGAGTCTGACCATACAACAAGGCAAGGCTCTCGAGGGCGCAGCGCACAAATTCGCCCGGCGTTTCAGGAACTGGCTGCGCGGTCTCGCGGCAGTAGGACGCGATTTTTTCCGGCATGTTTCCCGGTTTGGAAAAGCGCGCCGCAGCCGGTTGGATCAGGCTCCGCAAGGGTTGCGCGTCCCCCGCCAGGTCAGTCAGCTCCCCGTAATCAAACTCCCGGCCGCCCGCCGCCCATGCCCGACGACATTCCTGCACAACCCAGAGACCAACAATGTTTTTCAAAAATCGAATCCTTCCCCCATAGCCGACTTCATTGGTAAAATTCAGCCGCTCCGATTCCCCGGTCATCAGCGGTTCCGGCAGCTCAACACCCAGGAGCGACCATGTGCCGGAACTCAGATACGCCCAGCCCTCACCCTCCGCAGGAACGGCCGCCACAGCCGCCGCCGTATCGTGCGAACAGGTCGCAACCACCCGCGCAGCCGGCAAACCCACCTCCTCCACCACCCCCGGACTCAGTGGACCGAGAACTGTCCCCGAAGACACCAACTCCGGAAATAATTCACACTCAAACCCAACCGCCCTGGCAATGTCCCCCGCCCACTGCCGGGCCAGCGGATCATACATCTGCGTCGTGCTCGCCAAAGAAACCTCCGCCCTCGGAACTCCACTCAACAAATAATTAAAATAATCCGCCATGTTGAGAAACCCATCCGCCACGGCCAACAGCTCAGGACGCTTCTCCACATCGTCGTTGAGCTGATACAGGGTGTTCAGCGTCATGAATTGAATCCCTGTCCTGGCAAAGATGTCCCCCCGGGGAATCTTGCGAAAAACCCGCTCGAAACCATCGTCCGTCCGCGCATCCCGATAATGGAAGGGAACACCCAAAAACGGCTCACCCGACTTCAGCAAAACATAATCCACACCCCAGGAATCCGCACTCACCCCCACCACCGGAATCCCCTCCGAACCCGCCACTCGCAAACCCCGCAGAATCTCCTGATAGATCGCCAACACATCCCAACGCAACGTCCCACTCACCCGAACCACCGCACTCGGAAACCGATGCAGCTCCCGCAGGGAAACCCGACCCGCCTCCAGCGTCCCCAACATCACCCGCCCGCTTTCCGCACCGAGGTCACACGCAAGATAGTGTGTTGCTGTCATCTTATCACCCTGATACAACACATGACCCAAAGGCGCGACAAGCTCAAAATCTAATAAATTGATTCCAATCATATAACCCCAAACCCACACCACCATGAAAGTCCCCCGCCACGTCATCGAAAACCGCAGAAATAAACTCGAACTCCTGCTGGCCACCCGCCGATACCTCCCCCTCCAGGAAGTCTGCGCCCAACTCAAAATCTCCGAAGCCACCGCTCGCCGGGACCTCATCGCACTCCAAAAAACCGGTCGCATCACCCGAACCCATGGAGGAGCACTCTCCGAATTTAATGATCGGTTTCCTTCATTTACCGACAGGCATCGTCGCGGAGCGCGGTCAAAGTTGGTGATTGCGCGCGCGGTCAGCGCGGTTTTTCGTGAGGGGGGCACCTATTTTCTGGATTCGGGAACCACGCTGCATTTTTTGGCGGAGGCATTGCGGGAGAGTGGTCGGGGAGGGTTTCGGGTTCTGACGGGCAATCTCTCAGCGGCGGCGATTCTTTCGAGGATGCGGGATGTCGAGGTGTATTTGACGGGGGGTCGGATGCTGCCCCGTCAATCGGTTCTGTTGGGGGAAGGTGCGGTGCGGGCGATTGAGGGATGGAAGTTTGATGCGGCATTTTTGTCTGCGGAGGGGATGAACGGAGAAGGTCTGTGGAACTCGCTGCTGCCAGTCATTGCGCATCAACATGCGGTCATTCGTCGCTCCACCAAAAACTATTTCCTGCTGGATCGGGCCAAGCTGGGTCGGAGGGCCGCGCATTTCCTGCTGTCATGGCCGGCGGTTGACACGCTGGTGTGTGATGCGCCGAAGGCCGCAGTCCTGGCTTTGTGCGCGGACATTCCGCACTGGCACCCTGATGATCCAGCGCCGGAGGTGGAAATCCAGCCGTCGGCATCCGAGGGTCTGCCTGTCCATTTTTTGTAGGTGGGAGAGAATGTCGCGCATTCCGCACGTTCCTGCATTTTTCTTCCAGGAAGGGTGTGCATTTCCGCTCGTCAATTTTTGTCGAACAATAATTTATCGCATTTATCGCTGGATAATTTTCCCGGACTGTGCTCTCTTGTCTGCGAATCCTTATGAAAAAATCGCGTTATTTCTTGTGTGCGGCGCTTTGCGGCGCAGTTGGGCTCTCTCTGACCGGGTGTGAAAAACCGGCACCGGCACCCAGCCACGAATCCCACGAGCCCCAGAAGGCTCCCGCTCAGACTTCGGCCACGGCGACGCCGGCGGCAGCTCCCAGCGCGGAAAAAGCGTCAACCGCAGAGCCAACCGCGCCAGCGACGGATTCCGCTGTTGCCCTGCAAGACCCGGTGGCAGTGGTCAATGGGGAGCCGATTGCCAAGGCCGAGTTGGAGACTGCCTTGCAGGATGCCGTCAAAGGCTCTGGCATGGATCCTGCCACTCTGACTTCCGAACAAAAAATGGACGCCTATCGGCAGATTTTGGATGATCTCATTATTGACAAGCTGATCACCAAGGCTGCTGCCGACGTGCAGGTTGATCAGGAGGAGGTCAATGCCGAACTGGCGAAAATCAAGACGCAGTTTCCCTCGGAAGAGGAATTCGCCGCGCAGTTGGCAACCACCGGGCAGACCCCGGAGAAGCTGAGCGAAATGATGACCAAATTGATGCGCCAGCGTCAGTGGATCAAGCAGCAGATCGGCAAGGATGTGGAAGTCACGGAAGCCGATGCGCAGAAATTTTACGATGAAAACAAGTCGGAGTTCGAGCACCCCGAGCAGGTGAAGGCCAGCCACATCCTCTTCCTCGTGAAAGCCAATGACTCCGAAGAAGTCGC
Organism: Terrimicrobiaceae bacterium; assembly: GCA_021463905.1. Classification (GTDB taxonomy): domain Bacteria; phylum Verrucomicrobiota; class Verrucomicrobiia; order Chthoniobacterales; family Terrimicrobiaceae; genus JAJTZA01. The sequence continues at coordinate 22,873 of JAJTZA010000014.1, forward strand.
CAAATCCCAGCACGAAAAAGCCAAGGCGGCACTCGCCAAGGCCAAGGCCAAAGGCGCGGATTTCTCCGCTGTGGCCAAGGAACTGAGCGAGGAACCCGGTGCCAAGCAGTCGGGCGGCGAACTGGGCTACTTCTCAAAAGAACGCATGGTACCGGAGTTTTCCGAGGCCGCCTTCGCGCTCAAGACCGGGCAGATCAGCGAGCCGGTGAAGACCCAATTCGGGTGGCACGTAATCAAACTGGAGGATCGCAAGGCAGCGGGCGTGACCCCGTTTGAGGAAGTCAAGGAGCAGGTCAAGGCTTATCTCGAGGGGGGCAAACAGCGCAAGGCCATCGAGGGGCTGATTGCCAAACTGCGCGGCTCTGCCAAAATTGAGTCCACCCTGCCGCCCGCGCCTGCGGAACCGGATAGTGCCTCGGGATCGGAAGACTCGGGTGCTCAGGAACCCTGACGTCCGGCTCGTACCGGCTCATAAAAAATCTGAAAAATTCGTTTTAAAAATTATCATGGCTATTGCATCTGGAAATCCCGCACCAAAATTCACCCTGAAATCCCTCACTCCCGAAGGACTCGTGGACGTGAGCCTCGAGTCCAATTTCGGAAAAACCGCCACGGTTCTCCTCTTTTTTCCGCTGGCCTTTACCGGAGTCTGCACTCAGGAACTCTGCGAAGTGACGTCTTCGCTCAACGCTTACACCCGGGTCAACGCGGATGTCCTGGCCATCAGCGTGGACAGCCCGTTCGCACAAGCGGCCTGGGCCAAGCAGGAAAAAATCACGCTGCGGATTTTGAGCGATCTCAACAAGGAAACCGCTCGCGCGTATGGAGTTCTGCTCCCCAACCTGCTGGGCATCGGCGACGCGGCAGCGCGCGCTGTCTTTGTCGTGGACAAGGCGGGGGTGATCCGTCATGCGGAGCAGACCCCCACGCCGCACGATCTCCCGGATCTGGCCAAAGTACAGGAAGTCCTCGCGACGCTCTAAGCGACACGTAAGGGACACGTAAGGGGCGGGGCTCCTGCAAGGAACCCGCTTACGCTGGTTCCAGAATCCTGCGCAGGTTTTTGACCGCATCGAAACATTCGACAGCGGTTGCGCGGGCTTGCTGCGACCAGGCCTCCCAGTGCGCGAGGATGTCCTGAGCTGCCGCGACGGCTTCTTCGATGGAGCCGACGAAGGCGATTCCTGAGTGCGCGGGCAGGTAAGGTTCCGCGCCGGTGGACTCGGTGATCACCGGGCGGCCGAGGGCCAGATAAACGCCCGAGCGGTCGCTCAGCCATCCTGAGCGCGCAAAGGATTCGAGTTTGACTGCGGAGAATTCCGCGCTCGATTGGCGGATAAACCGGTAATACGAGTTGGGCGTGCGCGTGAGTTGATGCGGATGGCGAAATGTCCAGCCCAGGGATCGAATCCTCGCAATTTCCGCGTCGTCCGCGTTGAGGTTCATCCCGAGAATCCACTCTGCTTGGGAGACTCGATTGGGAAGCTCCATGAACTTGGCAAACGCCGCCTGCTTGGAGAAATCGCGCCACTCGCCCTCCCACTGGACGCATCCGTCCCAATACCACTGGCCAATCGTCGAGAACACGTCACGGTGCGGGCGCGGCGCGGCTTGCAGAAGTTCGGTGTCCACCAGCGGGAAGTAGGTCTTCCAACGCAGCGGCGTCCTGGGAACCAGCGAGTCGCTTCCGTGAGTGTTCAACCCGATGCTGGCGAATTCACCATGATGGCTCTGACCCATTTCCATGCGCTGCATCCAAAAGCACACCTCGGTTGGATCGAGGCTGCACAGGATGCGCCGCTCGAAGGCCCCCACCAGCGGCGGGTGAATCGAGTAACTCAAGTTCAGCAGCGTCGAGCCGCGACCAAGCCTGGCTGCAAGCTGCTTTCGCGTCATTCCAAAAACCCGGCATTGGCCCAGCTCGAGCGTCGCCTCCCCTGGCTCATGCACCAACACACAAAAATCGTTTTGCAATCCGAATGCGGTCAGCCGTCGTCGAAATGCAGCCACGTTGCGGGCATCGGTGGCGGGGTTTCCGGTCGTTGTCATGGCCTCGAGCCAAACCGCCTGTCGGCCCATCCGTCGCAATCCCAGCAGGTATTGAAGGACCACCGAAAAGTTTCCGCCGCCTTCCGGATATTTGGCGACGAAGTTCGATCCGACAAAAATGGTGTCCATTGAGATTGCCGCATCTTTACCACAGAGGCTACGCTTGGGGCGATGAGGATTATTGTCACCGGACTGATTGGAAACTACGCCTTCGGAGGAGTCACATGGGATTACATCCAATACCTCCTCGGACTGCGCGCGCTCGGCCATGAAGTCTGGTACCTCGAGGACACCAGCGCATGGACCTATGATCCTGTGGCGCAGCAGCCCAGCGCCGACTGCTCGCACAACACGGCTTATCTTCAAAAAGTCATGGAGGCATTTGGATTTGGAGACCGTTGGATTTACCGGAATGGAGCCGATGGCACCTATCATGGGGTGAAGGATCCAGCCCTCGCAGAGGGACTGCTGTCCGCTGCGGACGCACTTGTCAATGTCTCCGGTGCCTGCTGGCTGCGCGAGCCAACCGCCGCCATCCCCCTCAAACTTTTTATGGATGGTGACCCGATGTTCACGCAGATCGGCCAGGCCCAGGATGCGGAAACAGACGCGCGCATCCGCGCCCATGAAACCCACTTTTCCTTTGGATTGAACATTGGCAAGCCCGGGTGCCGGGTTCCTCGCAACGGCCTGACGTGGCACCCCACCGTGCAGCCCGTCGCACTCGAATGCTGGAGCGGGAAACCTGCCGCCACCGCCCCACCCCTCGCCGACGCCTGGACGACCGTCATGAGCTGGGCCAGCTACCCCCCCAAGGAATTCGACGGGGAAACCTACGGCCAAAAGGACATCGAATTTTCCCGTTTTGTCGGCTTGCCCGGCCTCCTCCACGAGAAATTTGTTTTGGCCATGGGACAGGGGATCGGCCAGCGCCGACCCACTGCCGACCTCGAAGCGCGCGGCTGGACGATTATCGAGCCGGATGAGGCACTGCCAGACTTTCATACTTACCATGACTTTTTGCAGGCCTCAAAAGCCGAGTGGAGCATTGCAAAAAATGGCTACGTGAAATCCTGGAGCGGGTGGTTCAGTTGTCGCAGCGCATGTTACCTCGCGGCGGGCCGTCCGGTGGTCGTGCAGGATACCGGCTGGAGCGAGGTTCTTCCCTCCGGCGCGGGTGCGCTGGCCTTTCGGGACATGGAAGAGGCCGTGACGGCCATCCAAACCGTGGCAAACAACTATGAATTTCACTCGCAGGCAGCCCGCGCTTACGCCCAAACGCATTTTGAGGCGACCGCCGTTTGCCATGAATTTCTTGAAACCGCGCTGCGCGAAAAATGAATCCTCCCGATTTTTCTTCCTGTGCCTTGGTGTTGCTTGGTCACGGCTCGACCAAGAACCCGGACTCGGGCGCGCCCACCCGCAGGCATGCGGAAACCATCCGTCAGCGCGGGGTTTTTTCCGAAGTCACCTGCGGGTTCTGGAAGGAAACCCCCTCACTCCGGGATGCGCTCGAAGCCACACGAAGCAGGCGCGTTTTTGTCGTTCCCAATTTTATCAGCGACGGCTACTTCACGCGCGATGTCATCCCCCGGGTGTTGGAGTTGGACGGCCCGTTGACGCGGTGGCACGACGGACGGATGATCCACTATTGCCATCCGACAGGCAGTCACCCATTGATGACAGACCTGCTCATCCAACGGGCCTCCGAGGCCGCAGCCGACTTCCCCCTCCCTGAGACAACGCTGCTCATTGCCGGACACGGAACGCCGCGCAGCAAACATTCGGCTGTGGCGATCCGGGAACAGGCCGAAAAAATCGGTGCACGCGGGATTTATGGACAGGTCGAGGCTGTCTTTATGGAAGAACCTCCCCTGATCGGAGACTGGGAACGCATCGCCCATTGGCCGCATGTGGCCGTCGTCCCCTTCTTCATCGCCGATGGCTTCCACAGCGCATGGGAAATCCCGCCACTGCTCGGTATCCCCGCCGAAAAACGCGCCACCACACATCATATTCGGGGAAAATGGATTCGCTACGCCGGGTCACTTGGCTCGGAACCCTGCTTCGCCGATATCATCATCGAATTGGCGGCTCAGTCCGCCAGCCAGTCACTTTGACCCACTCGGATCATACACCAAAATCCCGAACCGGGCCGGTGAGTGTGATGAAACTCGGAAAAACCGTCAGCGGTTGTTCACGCTGACTTTGTTCAATTCCAGAGTGGTGCCGATGCTGCGGGCGTATTCTGCGCGGGCGATGATGTGATCGGCCCGGGCGCGCAGTTCGTTGGCTTCGGCGGTGGCGAGGTCGCGCTGGAATTGCAGGACCTCGAAGGTCGTGCTCGTGCCACTGGCCAGCCGCGCCTGCGCCGCATCCAGCGTGGCTGCCGCAAACTCCCGCGCCGAGCGGCTGGCCTCGATGCGCTTGGCCGTGGTGACGATCTGACCGGCAGCATTGTCGGCCTCAACAAGAATCTGTTGCTCGAGACGCTTGAGTCCCACCAACGCCTGCGCGGTCTCCAGTTTGGAGGCTTCGAGCGTCCCTGTCCCCTCGCGATTGGGAATGGGCACATTGAAAACCGCTCCCACGCTCCAGGAGTAATTGACATCATCCTGCCCGACCACGCGGCTCATGGCCTCGGAGAGTCCTTTATCAATGCCATTCAGTCCAAAGCTGGCGAGAAGGTCCAGCCTAGGCAGAGCCTGATTCCGGGTGAAGACCACATTGATTTGCCGCTTTTGAAGATCGAGGAGGCTCTGCCGGTAATCCGGCCTCAACTCGAACGCGCGGGCAAATTCCTTTTTGCGGTCCGGTGTCGGTGCGGGCGGCAGCCGGGGCGGAGCCGGAACCACCCGGATGTCGAAAAGTCCGGTGATTTCATTGGTGATCAACTGCTTCAAAAAGTTTTCGTTGTCGGCCACCGAGCGTTCGGCGACGAGGACACGTTCCTCACGCGAGGCCAGATCCGCGCGCGCCTGCAGGACATCAAGGGGCGCCATGACGCCAATTTCCGCGCGCTTGGAATTGTCTTTCACCAGTTGGGCGGCCAGATCGCGCGACCGAACTTCCACGGCCAGATTTTCGATGGCAAAACACAGCTCGCTGTAAGTACGGATGCAATCGGTGACGACATCAATGGCCACGCCCTGCAATTGCCAGACAGAAATCGCGCGATCCGCGCGGGCAATCCGGATCGAGGCCAGGTTGGTGTCAGTACCGAAGTTTTTCAAAAGGGGCTGGACGATACCCGCGCCAAAAAACGATTCGTAGCGGGTGTAGTCCGGTGTGCGCTGGTTGGAATCGTCCCACCGGAGCGAATAGCCAAGATCATAGGTCAGCCCCCAGGGAGTCAGCCCGGTGATGGAGGAATCCGCGAGGTTGCCCTGAGTGCGCGCAAACAGGTCCTGGGTCGCGGAACCGAGGCCCGGCGTCACCACTTCCAGGTTGGGGTTCAGAGTGCGCAGCTCCTGGTTGTTTTCATCATGAGTCAGCGAAAGTTCGAGCACCGGATCAAACTTCCCCGAAGCGGCCTTCTGACGCGCCTTCGCAATCTTCGGACCAAAGGTCTCCCCCTCAATCCGAAAATTCTTTTGGAGCGCCATTCGTACTGCTGAGTGCAAATCCACGTTGAGAATCTCGACCTCCTGCGCCGCCACCGGCCAGACCCAGCCCGCTAAAAATACCGCCACACAAATCGTTCGCCAGTGCCCCATCATGCAATGAACATAAAATGCCCCATTCCCACGCCCCGCGCAAAGTCATTTTCCCTCCTCCCGGATGGAAATCCTCTCGTCATGCGCGGTGGTTTCGGTTCCCATGGACAGGGTGGCTGATTTTTCCATTGTCATTCCTTGTCGCAATGAACGCTCGCGCCTGCCCGCCACGCTGGTGTCGCTGCGAAATTTTTTTGATGCCTTCTCCCTCGTTGGGGAGGCAATCGTGGTTGTTGAGAAAGGCGATGATGGCACCGAGGTGCTGGCGGCGGAGGCGGCGGAGGCGGACCCGCGCATCCGCGTCGTGGCCAATCCGGTTGCCCGAGGCAAGGGATATGCGGTAAAAACCGGGATGCAGGCCGCACAAGGCGGGGTTCAATTTTTTATGGATGTGGATTTGAGCGTTCCCCTCGATTTTGTGCCCCGTTTTCTCGCAGAGACATCTCGCGGCGCGGAGGTCGTCATTGGGAGCCGCCGCCATCCGCAGAGTGTCATTGTTCGGAGCCAGCCCCTCCGCCGGGTTTTGGCCGGTCGCGCATTCAATTGGTGCCTGCGACTTTGCCGGGCCACGCCCTTCAAGGACACGCAATGCGGGTTCAAGGCCTTCACCCAGACAGCAGCCCAGGCGGTTTTTTCGCACCTCTCCGTGGATGGGTTTGGCTTCGATGTGGAAGCTCTGGCGCTCGCCGGGCGGTACGGGTTCCGGATTGTCGAGCTTCCCGTGGAATGGACGGACGGTGCCGGATCCAAAGTCCAACCGCTCAGCGACGGATTGCGCGCATTCTTTGACGCGACCCGCGCCGCCCGGCGCATCCGACGATTGCCCGCCAGGGATTTTCAACTCTCCAACCCATCATGAAAAAATTGGTGCATCACTGGATGGGACTCTCGAAGCGCATCCTCGACATTCGCGATACCCCTCATGCGATTGCCGGAGGGGTGGCGGTCGGGATTTTTATGGGCTTCACCCCGCTCTTTGGCCTCAAAACCCTGCTCTGCCTGGGAATCGCATGGGTGCTGCGCTTCAACGTTCTGGCAGCCGTGATCGCCGTGTGCCTCCACGATATTGTCACTCCGTTCTGGCCGCTGCTGCTGCGATGGCAATACCAAATCGGATTCTGGATTTTAAGCCACCCGCACCGCCTCCCACCCACATTGTCATTCCACCATTTACACCCCAGCCAGTGGATGCAATGGACAACATTTTTGAGTGTGGGTCTGCCGCTGCTGCTCGGCTCGGTCGTCCTGGCGCTGCCCTCCGGCCTTGTCGCCTATGCCCTCACCCGCTGGATCGTCGCGCGCAGGCTCATATCCCGCTCTCGTCGAGAGCTTCCCGAGCCACCCGAAGGGTCTCCGTGATGCCTTGAAGAAAAATTCGCTTAGGATGGTTTCACTCGAAAACCTGCTGCGGAGAAATGTTGGTCAAAGGCAAAAACTTCCCGAATGTTTTCTCGTTTCATAAGAGTGAAGGACACGCAGTCGGTATAGGAAACGCCTTGATCCGCAAATTTCCGCATCAACTTGAACGCTTCTTGATAATCGTCCGGCAAGGCGGACAACCATTCAATGCCAGCCGCGAGAACATCCCCTCCCCAATCCGCCGCCCATGCGTAATGAACCCGGCGACCCAAAAGCGTTGCTGTTTCATCCAACACATGCTCCGTTGAATAAAGTCGGAATCCCCCGTCGGCAATTTGTGTCCAAAACATCACCGCATCCCGGTGATGTTGATCCGCAACAATCTCCTTGGCAAGAAAGGCACCCGTATCCACGAAGAGCTTTTTCATGCTCCGTAGAGCTCTCGATCATGATTAACGGAAAGGTCGTCGGGCACGTCTCCCTTCCAAGGCTTACGGGTAAAAAATGCCGGCTTGTGGGATTGAGGGACAACGGGCTGAAGACGACGACGTATGAGCTCGCCAAGAGAAAGCCCCTGAGAACGTGCCTCAAGAATTGCCGCCCGGCGCAAATCTTCTGGTAATAGAATTGTTGTCCTATGCATGCGCATAAATAACCATATGGCTCCATTGCCGTCAAGAAGAGATTGATGAACCCTCAATCCTGCGCAACGCAGGCTCAAATCCCGCTCTCGTCGAGAGCTTCCCGAGCCACCCGAAGGGTCTCCGTGATGTCCTCCGGGGAGTGTGCCAGTGAAAGGAAGGCCGTCTCAAACTGCGAGGGGGGCAGGTACACGCCGCGTCGCAGGCAGCCATGAAAAAACCGAGCGAAGGCGGCGGTATCATTTGCCCGTGCTTCCGTGAGGTTGCGGATCGGCCCGTTCTGGAAGTGTAGGCAGAACATCGAACCGAGCCGGTGCAGGGTGAGCGGTTTCCCGGCGATGGCCTCCTGCAGGCCCGTCTCCAGCAACTGTCCGGTGCTTTCGAGGCGTGCCCATGCGTCCTGTCGCTGCAGGCTCCGCAGTTGTGCCAAGCCGGCTGCCATTGCCAGGGGGTTTCCGGAAAGCGTTCCCGCCTGATACACCGGGCCGTCCGGCGAGAGACTGTCCATGATCTCCGCGCGCCCGCCAAATGCCCCCACCGGCAACCCTCCACCAAGGATTTTGCCTAGGGCCGTCAAATCCGGCATAACTCCAAACACTTCCTGCGCCCCGCCAGCCGCCACGCGAAACCCGGTCATCACCTCGTCAAAAATAAGCAACGCGCCTTCTTCCAAGCAGATGCGACGGAGTGCTTCAAGGAATCCCGGTTCGGGCAAATAGAGGCCTGCATTGGCGGGCACCGGCTCGGTAATAATCGCGGCAATCTCGCCGGGATGCTCACGAAATGCCCGCCGCACCGCTTCCTCATCGTTGAATGGCAGGGAAAGGGTCAGCCTCGCCAGCGCCTCGGGAATCCCCGCACTATCCGGCTGCCCATGCGTGAGCGCCCCGCTTCCGGCCCGAACCAATAACGAATCCACATGGCCGTGATAGCAGCCTTCGAATTTGATGATTTTGTCCCGCCCGGTGAATCCGCGGGCCAGCCTCACGCAGGACATCGTGGCCTCGGTTCCGCTGTTGACCATGCGGACTTTTTCCACGGAGGGCACCCATGCGCAGACCACCTCTGCCATTTCGACTTCGAGCGGATGGGGGGTTCCAAAACTCATCCCTGCGGCTGCCGCGTCCTGAACCACCGCCACGACTTCTGCGGGCGCATGGCCCAAAATCGCGGGGCCCCACGTTCCCACATAGTCAAGGAGTTCCCTCCCCTCGACGGTCTCGAGCCGGCTCCCCCGGGCGGCTCTGACAAAAAACGGTTCGCCACCCACTCCGCGGAAGGCCCGTGCAGGCGAGTTGACCCCTCCCGGTATCCGGCGCAGTGCCGCTTGAAACCACCCGGCAGAGGTCATTCTCCAGGTCGGCAGGGAGAAAACGCCATGAGGCGACCCGTCACCGATTCACTTGCCACCGCGCCGCTCGGCCTCTTTTTTGATCGCGGTGACGGTCTGCTTGGCCTCACCCAATGCGGCAAATTTGACCAGTACGGCCAGCGAGGACTTGGGTTTCACAAAGTTGGTGTAGCGCAGCAGCGAGCCGCCGCGATAGGGCTCGACACGAAACTCCCCGGTCGAGACTTCCGCCAGCTCGGACTCGATAAGATTCCAGCGTACGAGCAATACCTCGTCTTCACGCGAATAGATGTTGCGGACTGTACTGCTGGATTTTCCAACCATGGGCATCGAGGATGTGTAGCGCACGTGGTAGGTGTTTTTATCCGGCTGCTCGAGGATATCGGCAGCGACCAGGTTGGGAATATACGAGGAGGCTCCTGGATAATCGCGAAAAACGGCCTCCACGTCCCTGACGGGTGCATTAATGATCGAATACACTTGCAGGCGCGGCCACGGGCCGCCGGGGACTTCGGTGGGGATGGCCACGAGTTTACCTGCATTGAGTGTGGCCACCTGTTTGGCATCCAGGTCTTCGAGGATGCCTCCCGCTTGCGCGGTCCATGGCCAGACCAGTCCTGTCACCAACAAAGCCAGAAGGAAGCTTTTCATGTCCAATGCTCAGATGGGTCTGCTGCGGTGTCAAGCCGACTCGAGGTCCAGCCATGCGATTTCTTCGGGGGTCAGGGAGACTCCGAGTGCCGGAAGGGAACCCCGTAGCTCGGAAATGCTGCGCGGCCCAATCAGCGGAATCACCGGAAAATCCTGCGCCAGAACATAGGCCAGTGCGATATTGATCGCTGTGACCCCCTTCTTCTCAGCCAGCTCACGGGCGCGCTCCCGGCGCAGGCGGTTCTCCTCGGAATCCCAACACCGAAGGATTTCCCCGGCTGCCACTCCGGTGGCCGGGGCATCCAAAAAATACCCCCGCGCCTGGCTCGACCAGGCCAGAAGCGGGCACTGTGACGCGCGCAGCCAATCCCGCCACCCGGGGGCACTCGCCGCCTCGCATCCGGCCCAGACCGGCTGCACCATGCGGGCCAGGCTGAAGTTGTTGCTGACTACCGCCAGCGGGGATTTTCCATGAGCTGCCGCGTAGTCATTGGCTTCACGAACGCGAGCCAGCGTCCAATTCGAGACACCAGCCCGCCCCGCCCGTCCGTCACGGGTCAGCGCATCCAACGCATCCACAAACTCCCCGACCGGAATGTCGGGATTGTCACGGTGCATCAGATAAAAATCCGCTCCGTGGATTTTGAGTCGTTCGAGGCTTGTCGCGAGCTGGCGATCGAGGTTCTCCGGATCGCAATACGGCGTGTGCGCGCCCTTGACAATCACCACCGCCTCATCCCGCACACCCCGGTTCTCCAGCCACTGACCAAAAAGCTTTTCCATCAGCCCGCCGCCGTAAATGTACGCGGTATCAAACACATTGCCGCCCCGCTCGAAAAAATCATCCGCCATGGCGGCCATTTGCGGGAAGGAAGTCTGATTGTCCACGCCCAGTGCCAGCCGCGAGAGTGGCTTCTCAAATCCCGGAATCCTCAGTGTGGGAATCTCCGGGAAACGTCCGTGCTGGAGCGCCCGTCCGGAAAGCGGTTGCCGACGTGAGGCATGCCCGCCGGTTTCAGGCGGAAACGCAATTTTCGCCGATTCCCGCCAGCGATCCAGCACACTCATATTGCCCAGCGTGTCCTCGATGGTCACGGGTGCTTTTGAGGGATCTCCAATCGCCCCGGCAAAGGCGTCCGCCTGCAACGCATACTTGTAAGGATTCGGGTCCGTCTCGATGGTCTCCCGCAGCGAACCATCCAAATCAAAAATCTGAATTGGCCCCGGCGGATTCCAAAACTCACGAACCAGGAGCGTCCCCGTCTCCCCGGAAACCCGCAGGTCGTTTTCCTGCTGGCATGCTGTCCCACACGTCACCTGCGCGATCAGGCCATCCGGAAATTGCAGCAGCGCGCACGCCGCCGCGTCCACCCCGGTCGGCGCAGGAACCGCCACCCCCGCCACCGTGACCGGCTCCGCCACCGGCTTTCCCGCAGCCGCGCCTGCCACCAAACGGGCCACCGAGGTCGTGTAGCAGCCCACATCCAGGATGCCCCCGCCACCGTACTCCGGATCAAACAGACGGCTGTCCGGGTCAAACCCACACCGGCAACTGAAGGTCGCCTGGATAAAGTGCACCTTCCCGATAACACCCCCGGCAATCAGCTCCGCAATGCGCGCCGTGCGCGGATGGCATCGGTACATGAAAGCCTCCATGAATAGAACCCCATTGCGTTGTGCCGCCTCGATCGCCACCATCGCGTCGGCGCGGTTTAGCGCGGCCGGCTTTTCGCAGAGCACATGCTTGCCCGCCTCCGCCGCAAGAATGGCCCAGCGTGCATGTTCCTGGTGCGGCGTGGAAATATAAACAGCCCCGACTTCCGGATCCGCCAACAGATCCTCGTACCGGCCGTGTGCGCGTATCCCTCCAAATTTCTCAGAAAATTGCCGTGCAGATTCGGGACTCCGGCTGCCCACCGCCACCAGCCGCCCCCGGTGCGCATGAGGCAGCTCCGAAGCGAATTTCCTTGCGATTCTTCCGGTTCCAAGAATCCCCCACAAAAGTTGATGCGAACTCACAATGTCTTCCATCAACAATTTGATGATTGAAATCAAGGGGAATCTGATGCGTCCGACAAATGGGCGGTCGGGAACATCATTCGAACGAGCCGTGAAGAGTCGCAAAAGCCTTGCGAACATAGCTGCGGTGATCGTGCTGGTATGCGGTGATCCAGTCCGGTGTGGTATCATCCATCAAGTGCGCGATTCGCGTCAGAACGAGGCGCAACTGCCACAGGTGGTCCTGCCGAGTATCCACTCCCCACGAAACATTCTTTTTATTTTCCCGAATCCCCTCCAATTCCAGACGGAGCGATCGGGAGGGTGGGAGAAAGCCCGAACATTGGTCTCGATCCATGGCAAGAATCCTCCAGAGAGAACGCGCTGCCTCCCGGTCTAATCCACGGCGAACCAGGCGCTCGAGAGTGAGAGCGATCATCGTCAGCACATTGAAAGGAGGATTCGATGCCGCCAAATCCCACAGGGCAGGCAGGGCGGCTTGCGACCCACACAGGCGCAGCAATACCACCGCCTGAAGCCAAAAGGGAAGCGACACCTTCTGCCCAAACGCCCCTGTTCCCTCCAAACCCTCCCCGCTTTCTCCCGGCTCACGCTGCTCCAAGGCTGACAATAATCGGGACTCCGCGCGCGCATCGCCCTGAAAAGCCAGCACGGCAGCGGCATAAAACGACGCGTCTCCGTTGGCAACGGCGGCAGCGGCTCCCAAACGTCCGGCCACCTGCCCGCGCAGCGAGGGGTTCTGTGCAAGAAACCAGAGATGCAAGCCCGCTCGTCCGGTATCCAGAGCGGAAAGCAGAACCTCGAGGGTTGGAGGAGAATCAGATCCCCTGCTCTCTGCGGAAAGTGCACCCGTCTTGCGCAGAAGTGTGCGCAGAGTCTCAAGATTGACCGCATGGTTGTCGCAATGGTTTTCCACGGCGAGTGCTGCAGCGATTCCTGCCGCCTCCCCCAGGCGTTGCATGTCACGTTGCATGCGCACGCAATACGACGCATCCGGCGAAATCCCCGAAGCCCGGCAGGCCACCCAGACATTGCTCAGCCCCTGCGGCAACAACATCCGGTAAGGAAGTTCGACATGCAACAATTGATGAAATCCCCTGCAAACCCAAAAATAAAAAAATGCCTCATCGGACTCGAACTCAAAATCCACGGAATGATTGTCCAACACGGCGGACGCCTCGCCGATCGCATCGGAAAAGCGCGCGGACGCGATCAAATCCGCCAACTCCAGCCGGGCCACAGTGGCGATCTGACGCGACTGCCGAACACCCAGCAGTGGTGCCAGAGCAAAGGGTTTGTCGTCCGGTGCCCAATCGTCGTGCAGTTGAAATGCCAACCCTTCGAGGCGCGCACGGGTCAGGTCTTCCAGATCGGTCGGTTCGACCCAGCCTGCGTCAAAATTGATTATGCCGATCTCGAGACTGTCGGAGGCGTTCTTGAGATAATAAGCGGCCTGGCTGTAAGCCAAAGTACGCCCATCTCCAGGGCGTCCCATGCTGAAAGGAACTCCCGCCAGCGCACAGAGATCGCCATCGCCGCTGCTATCAATAAAGGCTTTGGCCCGATACCGCAGGAGACGCCCTTCTTTTGCCACGAGAGCGGAGGCAAGTCTGCCGTTCTCCTCTCGTTCCACGGCACACAAGATCGTGTCTCCCTCGAAATGCACCCCGCTCGTGCGAAAAAAATCAAATAGTGCGATTTTACGCGCTTCATGGTGCCAGCTCAACTCACTGGCGGTTCCTCCAAACAAAGTGGAAAGCTCGCGTGCGCGTGCGTGGATTTCTTCCTGGAGTCCCCCTTCCTGTCCATGAAAATAAGAACTGATGCCTCCGCCCGCTCCGATCCCACCGGCAAACGACGCCTGCTCGATTACGGTCGTTGACTCCCCTCGCCGCGCGGCAGCAATGGCCACGACAGCGCCCGCAGTGCCTGCGCCGGCCACCAGAATGTCTGTCTCGCGCACAACCGCCGGATTCGGAAACGAAGCCGGCACTCCGGCAACCGGCTTCCCAGACCATTCCGGGCTGCGTCCCGCTCTCGCAGCCAAATCATTTCCCGCCTCGAAGCGGTCGGCCAAAGTCACCACCGGCGAAACATTCCATGCGGGACTCCCCACCACCAGGTTCTCGGGGAGCACCAGGGCGTTTTCCGCTCTCACGGGAGAATAGACCGGGTAGAACCGGCTCGAACAATGACTCAGCAAAAAATCCGCACGAGGTGTCATCTCCCGGAATTTTTGTACCATCTCCGGAACCCAAAGGTAAAACTCCGCGAGGGATTCCCAATCTCGCGAAACCAGGATTCGCCGCTCGCCCGTCCGCGCCGCCCTGGTCATTTGACACTCCGGATACGCGCGAAAAAACTCCGCAATGTCCGCCTCCCGCGCCTCCCAGTCCTCCGGTGCCCGCGAGTGAAAAACCAGACGGGCTACGCGCTGAACGGGAGGAAATGAGGTCGCCTCCGTCTGGCACAGGGACACCAGCACCCCCGACTCGGTGGCATCCACCCAGCGACGCCCGCGCACCCGACGTGCCCCGAATTTGCTGGCGACAATCAGCGAGGTCAGCAAGCCTCCCTGTCTTTCCACCTGCACCGGAGCCGCGCCCAGCAGGACAGAAACCCGAGCCTTCCATGTCAAAATCTCCTGTGCCGCCGCAGCCTCCGTCACCGCACCCTCAAGCCAGTGCGCTCGTATTGCGTCCCGAGGGCGCAATTGGGCATCCAGCCACCCCTCCCATGCGGGCGATGGCCCCGTGCCTCTCGTGTCGTTTTCTAGCGCACGAGAAATTTCCCATAGAATATCGCCACAGGAATGCAGCCACGCCACGGAACATCCCACTGCGCACAGCGCCCGTACTGCGGCAAAACCGACCAACCCGGTTCCCACGACAACAACATCATGACACCGCTCAAACAGGGAAACAAATCCCAGGCCGGTATCACAGCGCATTCCGGGCATCGGCAATTCAGCACTCATGGCCCGTCCGCTCTTAAAACAGAAGAATGCTCTTGAGTCGAATCTTCAAATTTTCCACCGGCATGGTTTCCACGCCGTGAATGGTCTTGCGGGGCATCGTGATAAACAGCCCTTCCACGGTGTTTTTCGTCTCGAGATCCGAGCCTCCCTCACGCGCCCAGTCATAGTACGGGAATGTGATGAAGTTCCATCCGTCAAAATTCAGCTTGCCGATGGAGGGCCAGTTAAAGTGAAGATTTCCATTGTCGGCCCACGGCCCCCAGGGGCGGCTTTTCTCAATATCAATTTTTCCCCAGCTTCCGTTGCCCTTGACCCAAACCCCGGCGTTCTTGGCGTGCGTCGGAACGGGATTTTTCAGTTTGAGAAAAACGTATTCCTCCTCCATGTCCCACTTGAGCGGCGCATGGGGTTTGAGTTCCAACTCGAGGCAGCGGCCCATTTCCGGGTCCTCCACCTCACGCAGCTCAAACTCGCCCTCCCGCAAGAAATACTTTTTGGTTTTTCCAGGATTCGACACGATGGCGACCTCGGACAGATTCTCGAGCGGAATGGTCGTTTCGACCTTCTCCGGCGGGCGAGGATCCTCGGGGAAGGCTGAGGTGCCGGCGCTGGCGCTCTGAATCTGATCCGGTGAAGTCAGATATTGGACGGCACCGCTGGCAAGCAGTGAAATCGTGGCTTGGTTTTTAGGGGTTTCCTTCCCAAAGAGCGACGTGAGGGTGCGCTCCGCAGCTTTGGCAAATTTGAGGGTGACTTCCCGTGTTCCTCGCGGCGTCCAAATGGCATAGACCCACTGATCGCCCTTCCGAAATTCCTGGACATAGAGAACCGTTGAGCCGGTGGGGACGAAGCGTTGATATTTCGCCTGATCCAGCACCTGGGTAAGAATGGCGACGGCGAGATAAGCCGGCTTGGGAGCCATGGTGGGATAGCGGAAACACAAGCCGCCATTGGCCCAGACGGATTGATAATATCCGCTGCTGGCGTCATTTAAGCCGCCAATGCTGATGGTATCCATGCCATAAGCCAGGGCGATCAACCCATCACGAACTTTCCATTCGGCCTGCTGCTCCACCCCCAGGCGCTCGGTCATGCGTCCGATCCATTCGGTCGTGGCCGTAACGGGGACGTCGCCATAGCCCATCTTTCGCGCCACCTCGCGCAGATACCAAGCCGAGTGGATATTACCCATGACCGGACTTTCGGGGGTCATGGTCTGCCCCAAATCCTCGATGGCAATGGTGTCAATGAATTTGCGCGGGAACTTCTGCCGGAAAATTTCGCCGACGATGAGCAGGCTGTTGCCATCGTTGCCGTATTGCAGCTTCAGTTGAGGAAATTTTTCCCGCACCATTTTTGCCATGGCTTCGAGGTATTGCATGCGCAGCGGCCAACTACGCTTCCACGCGCTTTGTGCGTCCTTGGACCAGTTCGCAGCGCCGGTCGGCTCGCCGGCCTCGCGTTTCATGAGGGCTTCCGGCGAGTTTTCATCCACAAACCCTTCCCCAACCGTTCGCGCCGATTCTCCCCAAATTTCCGTGGGAAACGGTGCCCCATTCCCGCCGCTTTCGTGAAAGACATTCATCCGGTCAATCGAAGGCCATTTTTTTAACTTTTCGCGGATTCCCTCCTCGAGCTGCGCGATTACCTCGGGCAGTTTTTTCTGGCCGCTGCCGAACAACTGCAGGGTTTCCTTGCCCCCATTTGGCATGCTCCACTCGATGGTGGACTCAGTCAGTCCATATTTCAGACTCTCGCTTTCCGGCATGTCATCTGCCAGGCCCGCACGGCGGATTCCCAATCGTTGCAGCAACGGCCCGGCCTCGGAGAGCTTAACATCGCTGGCCTGATTCTTTTGAAACCACCACCCGTAATAGGGGGACTCCAGACCGGCTTTTCGTGTGTCGGGGGGCAGCATGACAAAAGTGGTTCGCGAATCCACCAGTTCGTCATCAGCATGTAACAGTCGAAACCGCGCGGCATACCAGCCCACTCCCTCCTTGATCGGAACATTCACCGTTTCATGACCACCCTCCGGAAGGCTGAGGGATTTCTTTCCCGTGGTGACAATTTTCCCATTCAGATCGGCAAAATCCCACACCAGAGTGTACTCGCCCTGCTGGTCGGCCCGGACTTCCACGAGCCACTCCGGCTGATCGCTTGCATAAAACACCTGAAAGCCCGTGTTGGCTCGCACAACCAGCGAGGCCGGGCTTTTTTCCAAGAGCACCCCAAAGACCAAGACCGAGCTGCTCCGCGCGGGGAACATCTGCTTGTAATAGTCCACCGCTTTGTAATCATACGGAGTCGGTTGCCACGACCTTTGCACGACTCCCATCGGAGGTGGAAAGGCATCCGCTTCGTCCACGCGAAGTAGAGGTTCCATCAGTTCGATATCAAGGTAGCGGTATTCGCCGTGGAAATTATTGGTTCCCATTTGATCATCTTCAAGCAGATCCTGAATCAGACCGTTCTTAATCGGCACGGTCACCAACCACAAGGGGACAGGCTCACCCCCGGTGGCTAGAGCGACGGTTCCCACTTGAACCGCATTGGGGTGTCCGGTGGCGTCATCGTTCCGGGGAACCCTCTCGATCGTATCCGCCATGGCGTTCCCCCGCGATTTGCCATAACGGGTCACCCGGAACGTGAACTCATTAGGTGCGTCGGAGTGAGGATCCACCGCGCAAAGCACCCGGGCGCGCCAATATGTGGCCAGCGGCACACTGAAAAGCTTTTCATTCTCCAGCCGATTCGAGACATGCCGCCGCCAGAAATAGCTTTGCAGATCGTCAAACATGATGCCACGCACCTGCCCCATCCCCGCCAGGGACAACCCGGACGCCTCCGTTTGGTTGAATGAGCGAAACTCCTTCGGAACCCGCTCCAGATCAGAAAAATCAATCCTTCCCTCCACTCGCTTCTCCGAGGACGTGAGAGCCTGCCAAGGCAGCAAAATAGACCGGCTTGGATTGTTGGCTTCGAATCGAAGGCTTTCCACTGCGGCACCTGGGCTGAGCTGTACTTGGAAGCGCACGGCCTCACCCGCCCAGTCAAAATGCCGCAGAAAGAGCCCGTCCATCCAGATCTCCATCTGCCCCCGGCCATCCGGTCGCATCTCGAGGGTGAAGGGATACTCGGAGGCATCCGGCATTTTTTTCCACTCCTCCCCACGCAGCTCCGCCATCTTCGGATGGAGCATAGCCGGATTTGGACGAACATAAAATGTGCTGCCGCCCGACATGCGGATGGCATGACGGGGAAAATCCCTGCCTCCCGCCTGAACATCCTCCGGCTGGATCTGCATCGGGAGCTGACTGGTTCCCATGGGGATGAATTTTCCATCCGCATCCTCGAGCCGGATGATCATTCCCTTGGAACCCAGGCGCCCTTTCAATACAAGGACAGGAATGGCCGAATCAATGGATCCGGTGAGAGTCGCCGAATAGGCCGCATCGGACGGCAGGGCCACCAGCCACCCCTCTTTTTCCTCGTAGGCACCTTTGATTTCCGTATCGGGCGGCAGAGTCACAGCCAACGCGCCGGTCAGGAGGCAAAATGTCACAAGGAGAGACAGGGACGCGCGGGAGGGGAGCCCGCTGAAAGTCTGCGGATACATCATGATAAAATCAGGGTCTGGGCGGATAGTATCGGGGGTAGATCATCTTAAACTCATAATCGCTCAACTGGCGGTGCTGCATGAGCAGCCCATGTTGATTGTACGCCTCAAACGCACCATCCGGGTTCTTGGGATAGTTCCAATCCATTTTGTTCTCAGGCACATCCCGATTGTCGTTGCGGGCGATGGCTTCGATATGGCCGTCGAAAAACATATAATTGAGCACAGTGTGGTCTTTTCCACCATGATTGCGGCCTTTCACATAAATCCCATCCAGGCCATGAAGCGCGTCATATTGGTGTTCGAATGACCAGGTGGTGCTGGCGTAGGGGGCCACTTCCAGAAGGAACGGCAGCCTCGCACCACCTCCCGTCGGGAAAGGAACCCAAAATGGCCAGGTGGGCCAGGGCATGGAGGCCACAGGGTATTGTAACAGAATGGCGTTGATGCCATAACCACCCTGCAAGTTTTGCATGCGCTTTTTGAGGTCGGGGAAACTTTTGGTTCCCTGACTCGTCTGCCTCAACCCCGGACACACCGGCATGGCCGCAAGATACCCGGGAACCAAAAAAGGGCTGAATCGCATTTCGGACATGCCGGGTTGCGGTTCCATACCGGGTTGTACGTCGGCACCGGAGATTTTTGAGGGTGCGACGGGATAGCCGGGCGGGAACCAGCCATTATGCTCACCCCGCCATGCCATAAGTGCGGTTCCCAACTGCCGCATGTTATTGGCGCAAACGGCTCCTTGGGCGCGTTCCTGGAAGCCCTTTACTGCGGGCCAAACCAAGGCGGCCAGGATGAGCACAACAATACTGGCCACCAGCACCTCGAACAGGGTGAAGGCCGCCCGTCCGGAATACGCTCTGCTGACCCTGGAATACGCGACCATTCAGTGGGTGGTTGGTGTGATGGTGATGGACTCGACAAAGAACTCGGTGTTGGTAGGCATGCCCGAAGCCAGCCGGATTCCGTTCAAAAACTGATTGCCGACACTGGGACGCCCCGGAACCTCCATGGAAATTTTTTCTGACTGCGCTTGGATCGGCTGACCGTTTGCATCCGTGCCAGTTACGGCCAGCGTGTAGGTCTGCTCGTCCAAATCCATGGCGAGAACCAGCGTGAACCGCGCTCCTTCATAGGCAGCACTCCGCGGCAGTAAATTCACGCGCTTTTGCACAACCTGGTCATTTTCATCCAGTGATTTTTCCGTGTAAAAAAATCCTCCTGGTGCTGGGTCGGAAGCGTCTGCATTGTCAAATCCGAAGGGTGCCGCACCGATCCCGACGCCCACAATCGGCATAAAAGTGAAGGTGGACAACGTTCCCTTATCCGCCACAACACCAAACTGCACCACAGCAGTGAGGGTGATCTGACTCGCCATCCGCTCGGGCAGGAGTCTTTCAATGCCGTAACACCTCAAGAGCAGGCCAGGTTGGGAATCTCCGTGGCTCCGCACCGCAGCCTGCTCCGGCTTCCCCGAGGAAATCAATTTCCAGCCATCAATCCCAGCCACCGTTTCCTCTTCGGCAAAGGGCGGAATGGTGAAGGCCATGACCACAGAGCCATCGGCGGGGGATTCGGTTCGGGCGGATTCCGTGCCGCTGAAAACAAGCGCAGACAGCAGGGTGGAAAGGAAAACCATCAGTCTCATAACGTCAGTGCAGTTTCTCTTCCGCACGATGTGCGGAGGATCAATTCGGAATCAAAAGTTTGAATCACCGCCGGGAGATGCGGATCATTGCGCCGCTCAAGGAAGCTTCGTACTGCTGTTGCACAGATGTTTTTCGTATCCTGCTCGGCTGTGGTGATCCCCAGAGCGGGAAATGCGCCCATTTGGTCATTGTCATAGCCGGTCACCGCAAAATCCTGCGGCACACTTAGTCCCAATTCCTGAGCCGCCATGATGGCCTGAACCGCGTGGGCATCATTGGAACAAACCACTGCGTCAGGCAGGGAGCCGGAAGCGCAAAGACGCTTGAGGAAATGATAGACCGGCCATTCCATCCTCTCGTAGGAGCGAGGGTTTTGAGACACCGTAATACCCACAACCTCCCCGCTCTCGAACACATCCATGGAAAATCCATCCTCAGAAATCTCCCTCCATTGGCCGACAGCAGAAATTCCCGCAGCAAATCCCCGCTTGCGATCTCCAAATGTCCGCAGGCTGCCACTGTTCACTCCCGGCCCCACCGCTGGCAGGATTTGAAGGATGCGCCGATGCCCCAGTGCCAGGAGGTGGGCTGTCAATTGGGAAAATGCCCCAGGGATATTGTCGCAGATGAGGGAGACATTTTTCCGGCGCTCTCCATTAACGAAGACCACGGGGATATCCCTGTGCTGCAACTCTGCAACGTGCTTCTCTTCAAAATGCTCCTGAATGTGGGAAATCAGAACCCCTTCCACACGAGCCTGAATCAGCTCCCCCAAAGTGCGCTCAACACTCCCTCCATACCAGTTCATGTCCAGCGACAAATAGTCGAAACCCACCGTATGCGCTTCCTGCGCAAGTTGCTGGTTGACCTTGTGGGCGGCTTCAATGCCAGCCCCGAAATGCACGATCCCCAGGAGGTTGCTCCGCCGCCTCCGCATCATCTGAGCGGCACGGTTCGGACGATACCTGAGCATTTTGGCTGTCGCCAGAACCCGCTTGCGCGTCTCCTCGCTGAAGCGGGTCGCCGCCATCCCCTCCGACAAGATCGCTCCCACCGTCGCCCGCGAAACCCCGCTGGCTTGGGCAATGGATTTTTGTGTGGGAATGTTTCTCAATTTAACCAGATGGAAATTCTCCGGGAGCCTGGGTGTTTCACCTCTCCGGATGCCCCTCTTCGCGGTGACGTGCCGTCTATTTACGACGCCGGAAGGCGAGCACACCCGCTGCAAGGCCCGTCATCACGAGAAGGAAGCTTGAGGGCTCGGGGATCACGACGACCTTGAGGCTGCCTGCCTCGAAGTAGGCGCTCTTGCCTCCGCCGATCGAAGTCGCATTCCCCACGCCCCAGTTCGACACATTGCTGAAGTCGAACGTGGCCGACCCGCCTATCAATGTATAGCTGCCCTCAGCCACGCTGCCATCCAGCCCGAGGATATTGGCAATGGAGAGGCCGCCGAAAGCGACTGTGGATCCATTGACGTCGAGCGTGTCGGTGAGGCTGAAGACAATGTTGGCTCCGGAAAGCAGAGACAGGCTTCCACCAACGCTGCCATTGCCGCCAATGGCCGCCCCACTCTGAACTGTCACCAGCCCGGTGCCGGTTGCGCTGCCAGCGGTGTTGCTTACAAGGAGCGAGCCCGCCTTGACGATTGTCCCGCCGGAGTAGGAGCTGTTTGCCGTCAGCTCGAGTGTTCCTGTGCCCAGCTTCGCCAGGCCGAGAGAACCCGAGCCTGTGCCGGTCGAGTTGGCAATGGCCGCTGTGTAGGTGACAACTCCGCCCGCGTTGGAAGTGTCCATCCCGAAGGTGGAACCTGCGCGGAGTCCGTTGTTGTTGATGGTCGTCGTCAGGTTTGTCAGCAGCGTGCCCACCTGCGTGATGGAGAATTCCCCTGAGCCACCCACATTCACAGCAAAGGTCGCCCCGCTGTTCACGATGATGTTGGTCTTTGTCCAACTCGCTTCCACCGAATTATACAGCGCATCCGTTTTGGCAAACTGCAGCGTACCGTTGATCGTTGTTGTTCCGGTATACGTATTCGTTCCACTGAGAACCCATGTGCCCGCACCATTCTTGGTGATGCTGACTTTGCCGGTTCCATTGTCCGCGATGGCCGCCGCGAGGCTGTTGTTTTCGGTGTTGGTGCCGGTCAAATTCAAAGTTCGAGCACTATTCGCAGTCCCATAGGCCAGACTGCCTGTGTTCGTGAAGTGGATCGCGCCGGTACCCGAAGCGTCCAATGTGGACGATCCAAGGCCAGCAATGGCTGAGAAAAGCCGGTCGGTGCTGTCACCCGTGCCGACATAGCGCAGGGTACTGCTATTTAACACGAGGTTGGCTGCAGCATTCGAGGAAGCTCAGATGCTGCTATTGGCCCCTCCATTGGCCAGCTTGGTCACTTCCAAAACCGCCCCACTGGCACCCAACGAAGTCACTCCGGTGTAGGAGCTGCTGGCACTTGTGAGCGAGACGTTCCCGGCAGATGCGATGGTCACGTTTCCTGCCGTCCCCGAGCCATTGTAGTTTGCGATGGCACCGCTCACCGTCAAATTCGAGCCCCCCAGGGTGAGCGTGCGTCCGGTTCCGGAAAGATCCGACAGGTAGATCGAGCCTGACAGAACCGTCGCACCGGTGTTGGTACTGGTGATTGAGAAACTTCCAAAAGTATGGGTAATGTCTCCGCTGAGAGTCAGGTTGTTGGCACCACCCAAGGTCAGGTGAGACTTTAATGTAATAGCATTCGCAACCGCATTGGCTCCACTCAGGTCGGTGGAGGCCGCCAGAGTTCCTGCTGCATTCACGGACAATATTCCTGTGCCCAGAGAAGCTTTATTCCCCAGCACGATCGTTCCGCTACTGAGGGTGCTGCCTCCCTGGAAATTGGAACCCGCCGCACCTTGAATGTGCAGGGTTCCCGCTCCAGATTTTCCCAAAATCCCCGTCGTCGTCTCCGCATCAATCGAACCCACGGTAAGGGTTCCCCCTGTGACAGCGATGTTTCTATTGACGGTGCCATTGATCATGACCTTTCCCGAACCAAGGCTCAGATCGTTCGATCCAAGAAATGTGGTATTATTTTTGAGAACCAAGTTGTTGTTATTGGCCAGGGTAATCGCCCCACCAGAAGTGTTGTCAAAAGTGTTCGTGGAGCTCTCGATGATCAGAGCCCCAGAACTCAGTGCATGGGTGCTGTTGATGTTCAAAACGACGTTGCCGCTGGTAATGGTCGTATTGCCGGAGTAGGAATTGCTACCGGAAAGCGTAAAATACGATGCATTGAGCGAGTTGCCAACGAAGGAGACTCCAGAAATGGCATTGGTACTTGAGATGTCGCCCGAAAGAACCAGCGTGGGTTTGGTGGATGCTGTCGCTCCGCTTTGGGTGAAGCTGGCTGTCGTGCCCGCCGCGCCGCCGAGGATGATGTCGGAGCTGATCGTATTGCTGCCCCCGTCGGTGTTGGCGGAGGAAATGGCACTCGATGCTCCGGTGCCTGTCGAGGTGAGAGTGAGCGAACTCCCGCTGACCGTATAGCCCGAAGCAGCCGTGCCGTTGAATCGGAGGCCCTGAATCGTGGCGGGTGCCGAAAGATTCGAGGCTCTGTTGCCCACATCTTCGTAATCAGCCCGGTCGCCTGTGCCTGGAACCACGCCACCAATCCAGTTGGCACCGTCATTAAAATCCGTTCCGTTGTTACTCCATGTCACATTCGCCGCCTGCAAGGAGACCCCTGCCAAAAATAATACGGCAATGACAAGCAAACGCACGGAAACAAATCCTCCGTGACTGGGATGGACAAGGAACCGAAAGAGACTGTGAGAGGACGTTTTTTTCATGGTTTTTGGGTTGTGTGGGGCATTCAACTGCAAGCACGTGCTAACTGTCAATATATTTTTTATTTTTTTAATAGGTCATGGAGCTTTGCCAGCGGCCCCGGCGGTCCGCCATTCCTATTCCATAAACTCCACCTTTTGAAGACGGGGAACTTCGGCGGTTGGCTCGGGGTATTCAAAGACCTTGCCTTCAAAATTGCGAATGACCACTTTTTCCTGGTCGTGGTAGAGGACGTAGCCGGGGTTGATGGGAACTTTCCCGCCGCCGCCGGGGGCGTCAATGACGAGCTGCGGGACGGCGTAGCCGGAGGTGAAGCCGCGGAGAGCCTCGATGATTTCGATGCCCTTGGCCACGCTGGCGCGGAAGTGGGCTGAGCCTTTGATGAGGTCGCATTGGTAGAGGTAATAGGGGCGGACGCGGCACATGAGCAGCTTGTGAACCAGTTCCTTCATCACAGGGACGTTGTCGTTCACTCCCGAGAGGAGAACGCTTTGATTTCCCAGAGGGACGCCGGCGTTGGCCAGACGCCCGAGCGCGTCGCGAACTTCCACGGTCAGCTCGCGCGGGTGATTCACATGGATGCTCATCCACAGCGGATGAAATTTTGCCAGCATCGCGCACAATTCGGGTGTGATCCGCTGCGGCAGGAAAATGGGCACCCGGCTTCCAATGCGCAGGAACTGGATGTGGGGGATGGCACGCAGGCGGGTCAGAATGGTTTCGAGGCGGCGATCCGAAAGCAGGAGTGCGTCTCCGCCGGAGATCAACACGTCGCGAATCTCCGTGTGAGCTTCCAGATAGCGGTAGGCCTCATCAAAGTCGGTGTGCAGTTCCTGCTCGCCCACCCCGCTTACCACGCGGCTGCGCGTGCAGTACCGGCAATACGAAGCGCAACGATCCGTCACCAAAAAGAGGACACGGTCCGGGTAGCGGTGCACGAGGCCCGGCGCCGGCATGTGCGAATCCTCCCCACAGGGGTCCGCCATTTCCCAGGACGACACAACCCCCTCCTCCTCGCGCGGGATCACCTGACGCCGAATCGGACAGTCCGGATCCTCCGGAGCGATCAGATTAAAAAAATGCGGGGTGACGGAAAACGCCAGCTTGTTGCGCGCCAGGATGATCCCCGCCCGCTCCGCCGGAGAGAGCGCAATGCGCGACTCCACCTCCTCGAGCGTGCCCACCCGATGACGCAACTGCCACCGCCAGTCGTCCCACTCGACAGCAGGAACCCCAGGCCAAAAACCCGGTGCATGGGAAACAAACTCTATGCGCCCCGCCGGGGCCTCGCTCGTCACGGAATCAATCCGCTTGGGATATGCAGACATGTGAAAACGAAAAATGTAAACCACGGGTGGGCTTTGTCAAATGGTGAGGGGAAAGGGGAAAAGCGGATCGTCATGGATGAGTCCCATCAAAACAGGGAATCCTGCATCGGAAGAAAGGCGCGAAACTTTGCAGCGAGGTCCTGTAGCTTGGCGCGGTAGTAGGAGAGGTTCACGTCCGGACATCCAGGATCAAATTCCTCGAGTCGCCGGGCGTCCTCGTATGCGACGACTTTTTTGCTGGTGCCGGAAATATAGTAGCTGACCTGATCGCCTGCCACGTAGGGGCGGCCCGACGCGAGCGCAAGTTCAAATGCTGCGGAGCGGTTACGGGAGGATTGGGAAATTTTTCGTTTATAGGATTCCGGGGAATCCTGCAGGGTCTCGGTCTTGGCCAATTTCTCAATGGGCAGGGTGCCCATGCGCTGCAACCACTCCTCTTCGAGAGCGGCAGCATCTTTCGCGCGGCCCTCCAGAAGGTTGCGGATGAGTGCCTCGAGGTATTCCCGAAGGTAGGGTTCCATGCCGCGCGATTTCAGGGCCGCGCCCTTGACGGCAATGCGTCCATCGGGGGGAAGGAGCGCATAATTTTTCGCCTTATAGGAAAACATGGCCACGTATCGCCTGCCAAATTCGACCTCGATGCCGGCGGGAAGGCTCTCCGCCATGCGCGCGCCGAGCACCTCGGGAGACACACCCTCGGGTGGATGAAAATAGACACCATCCGTGTCAATTTCAATCACCCGCGCACCCTGTCCTCGCAGCCAGTCCACCATGTCGGTCAATATCTGACGCCCACGCGCGGTGACATCCTCCGCTGCCGAAAGATCCGCAAAGTGTCCCTGCGAAAATCCCAAGTATCCGTAGAAGGAATTGATGAGTGTTTTGAAAGCCTGCTGGAGAGCGTCGAGGCCCGCTTTTTTGCGGGGGTCGGACTCCGTGCGCGCGTCGGCCTTTGCCTGGAGACGAAATTCGCGCAGATCCGCAAGCAGGGACGGGAAGGTTCCGAGCCGGTCCCTGGCTGGAGCAATGTCAAACGCCAGAATGACGGAGGGATACAGAGAGGAAGCGTCGCAGTGCCAGACCTCGCGAATGACCCCCGTCTCAAAAATATCCGTCAACCCGCCAGGAAATGGTCGCATCTCTGGAGGAAGGGGGATCGAATGTCCACGCCGCAGGTATTCGCGCAAAAAGAGCATGTCAATTTTTGTCGCATTTCCGCGCAAGATCACGTCCTGGTAATTCAGGGGAAACATCTGGCTCTGGTAAAAGGAGCTGCCGGAGAGCGCGGCGGCCACCGAGCGCGTCTCCCGGACATCCTGCAGGGCATACATCCGGAAATCGGCTGACCCATCCCTCCACGTGCGGGCAATGTCTTTTCCGGGAATTTGAACGCGCTCCGGCTCGGCCACCTGGAGGTGACGGGCGAGTGCTTTGAGACCAAAGCTGTCCAGTTCCCGCGTGGCGACATCGTATAGTTGCGCCAAAATGTAGGTGTCCACGAAGTGGCGTCCGTAGGTGCTGAAGCGCGTGTATTGGATCGTCTTCTCGGCAATTTGCAGGCGGGATGCCCGGGAGGTCATGGCCTCGCCACCGCGCCCCCAGCCCAGGAGAACGCGGTGTTTCTTCGCCCGCGCCGCTAAAAACGGAAGATCGAAACGGAAGAGGTTATGACCTTCAATGACATCAGGGTTTCGTGCGCGAATCAGCCGCGAGCATTCTTCGAGGATGCTTTTCTCGGAATCTGCGTCGTCCGGTTTCGCGAGCAGGAACTCCTCCCAGCCCGTGTTGTCCGAAAGGGCAATCGCCGCGATCTGATCCCTCGCCGCATTTGAGAACCCGTGACCGTCTGCCGTGTCCGTCTCAATATCAATCTGGAGCCGGCGAATGTCGTCGAACCCCATGCCCTTAAAAAGCGTCCTTCCCGTAACCGCCAGAAAATGCGTCGCGGGATCGCTCCACGTGAAATAGGTCGAGCCTGCCGACTTGAGTGTTCTTTGCAGAGCCAGCAGCTCCCCCCACCCGCCGCAACGCACCAGCCAATCCAGCCCGAGTCCACCCTCGAGCCGCTCGGCACCCGGCCCGCCCTGGGCTGACCACAAAACCGGCCTCAAAGGAAAATGCTCGGAACGCACCGCCTCCCCGTCGCGAAAAAACGCCTCGATCCCCGCATCACCCCGGGGCTCGACCGCCACCAGCCCGCACCCGGCATCCGCACCAAAAAGCGCCGTGTTGGAATATGCCCCGTCTCTCATCCCGCCCTCCGGTGATCCACCCTCTGCGCTTATTCCCATCCTGCTCCCATCACTTGAAGACATTCCATTCGATACGGTCGCTCAGGGTTGGCATGGGATCAAGGAATGAAAGAACGGGCTCCTGGATTTGGAAACTTCTCCTACGGCTTCCAGCGTTTGAGGGATTCCTCGTGGAAGTGGGATTTGCGGAAGCGGCGGTTGAGAATCCCATAGCGGGGACTCAGCAAACAGGCGAGAAGAAAGACCACGCCGAGCGTCATCACGATGGCCGGCCCCGAGGGGATGTCGGTCTGGTAGGAAACGAGCAGACCAACCGCAGCACCCGCCGCTCCCAAAACGCCCCCCATCCAGGGAAGCCGCCCGTAGTTGTCAGAGATCAGGTACACGGTGGCGGCGGGCAACACCATGAGCCCGAGAGAAAGCAGCACGCCCACCGCCTGCAGGGAGGCCAGCATGGCGAGAACAACCAGCGCCACCAGCCCGGCCATGATCACCCCCACGGGAACCCCCTGGCTTCGCGCCACCGAGGCCTCAAAGAGCGCCAACTGGAGAGGCCGCGCAAAGAGCGTCAGGAGGAAGATGACACATCCTCCGACTCCGTAACAAATCCAGAGGTCGGAGTCGGCCAGGCCGAGAATGTTTCCAAAGAGAAAGTGGTCGAGGCTTACGGGAACGCGCGCAAATTTCATGAGGGCGATGCCCACGGCAAACGCGGTAATATAGAGGCAGGCGATGGTGGTGTCCTCCTTCAGCCGGGATGCGCCTGAAAGAAAGTGTCCGCCCAGCGCGACCATGAGCGTAGCTACCAGTCCGCCAATCAGCAGGCCCGCCGGATTGAGGCCGACGAAAATTGCGGCGACCGCCAGTCCGGGAAGGAGGGAGTGGGAGAGCGCATCGGCGATCAGAGCCATCCGCCGCAAAACCACATAGGCGCCCAGGAAGCCATTGGTAAAGCCAATCATCACACAGGCCAGGAGCGCCCGGCGCATGAATTCGTGATCAAAGGGCTCGACAAAAAAGCTCATGTGGGTGTGGGTGCTCCTGAAAAGATGGTGGTGGAATACGCGCGGGAAATGGTTTCCGGCGTGAAGGCGTCGGCGACGGAGCCTGCTGCGACGAGTTCGCCATTCAGGAGGATGACCTGGTCAAAGAGTTCCGGCACCGAATTCAGGTCGTGGTGAGAGGCGATGACGAGCTTGCCCAGTGCCCGCAGATGGCGCAGGGCGTTCGAGAATGCCTTCCGTCCATTGGCATCGAGGCCGGTGAAGGGTTCGTCGAGCAGATAGATGGTGGCCTGTTGTGCGAGAGCGCGGGCCAGAAATGCGCGTTGCTGCTGACCGCCGGACAGCGCGTTGATTTGTCGTTGAGCGAGGGGAGCGAGCGCAGTGATGGACATGGCCTCCTCGACAATTTCCGCATCATTCGCTCCAAAGGCCCGCCAGGGCCCAAGTGCCCCGTAGCGTCCCATCTCCACCAGTGCCCTGACCGTCAGCGGGAAGTCCCAATCCACGGCCTCGCGCTGCGGAACGTATGCCACGACGGAACGCCCCCCGGGAACAGAAATTTTCACATGTCCGGTTTCGAGGGGCAGGAGGCCTGCGATGGCCTTGAGCAGGGAAGTTTTCCCGGCGCCGTTGGGCCCGAGCAATCCGACCAGCGAGCCTCCCGGCAATTGGATGTTCAAGTGATGGACAGCCGGGATGCGGTGGTAGGAGACGGTCAGGTCTTCGATGCGCAGGATCGGCGTCATGGTGCTCCCTCCCCGTCCGTGGCCGCCGCCGGGATGGTCAGGACACCCCGTACCGAGGCCTCTCCCCAGAATGTCTGCACGGCAAGCAATTCTCCATCCCTGCGAACTTCCACGCGCACCGCCAGACGCCCTTCCGGGATCGAGGCGGCAATGACCAAATCCGCTCCTTCCGCCGACAGCGGAACCTGTTTCTCAAAGGCTCCCTCACCCTCTGGAGAAACGGCCAGGATCGCGCCTGCCGAGGAGAGGGTGACATGGGCAGGCGGCAGGCTTTCGACGAGGAGCAGGGCGGGGCGGGGTGGTTGCGTGCTGGTCTGCGATGCGACGACACTGGGGGGAGGCGGTTTTCCGGAAGTCAGCCGGAGCACCGGAATGCCAAGAAGCAGGAAACCCACGACGACCAGAGCCGATTGCCAAAGCGGAGAGCCTTTCATGGCGCCGGACGCAAAGCTTCGACAATCGTGGATATATTGTGCCGCATCATCTCCTCATAAGTCCGGACTCCCCCGGAACCGGGACCGTCCGCAATCAATTCGCCACCCATGCGCGCACCCGTTTCCCGCATGATTTCCGACAGCGCCTTCGGATTTTCCCCCTGCTCGGCAAAGACCGCACGAACCCCTCTCGCCCGCATTTTGGCGATGATCTCACTTACACGCTGGGGAGTGGGTTGATTGGTGGCCTTGATGTCCATGAGTGGGATCGTCACAAAACCAAAATCGCGCGCAAAATACCCGAATCCATCATGGGGCGTGACCAACACCCGGACGGATTTTGGCAGGGAGGCAATTTCAAGCGCGGCCCATTCCTTCAGGCTCTCCAGCGAAGCCAGGAGCGCGGAGGCCCGCGCTTCGTAGCCGTCCCGGCCCTCCGGATCGGCCTCCCCAAACACATCACGGATTTTCCGTGCGGCAGCGCTCACGTTCGACAGGCTCTGCCACCAGTGCGGGTCGGCCATCTCCACCGAGCCCTGGGTTGCGGGAAAGCGCAGGGGCTTGACGGATTTTCCCAGCAGGACGTATTGCGGGCCGCCGGACGTGGCGGCCATCAGCTTGGGCAGGTAACTCTCCAGCCCCAGGCCCGCCGCCAGGACGATCCGGGCCTCGGCCACCGCACGAATTTCCGACGGGCCCGGCTCGAAGTGGTGCGGGTCGCCACCCGACCGGACAATCTCCACAACCTCGACACGATCACCACCGATCCGACGCGCCAGATCCGTCGCCACGGGATGCAACGATGCCACCCGGAGCTTCTCCCCGTAGGCAGAACCCGCCACCACAACAACCCCGGCAGCAATGACTGTCAAAAAAATCCCCCGCATCTCCATCAGCGATTTCTCTTCCATCCCATGGAGGTCTAGCAAGCGCAGAATCACTCGACACCCGTGCTTTTCTTAATTTTATGAAGTGCATTGACATCTCCGCTCTCCACGGGATGATCCCTTGCGGCCCGTGATATCCGGCGCAGGGTGCCCGCACCAGCACACACAACCAATCTTGAAAACCATCGCGATCAGCAACCAGAAAGGCGGCGTGGGCAAAACAACCACGGCGGTGAATCTTTGCGCCGCGCTGGCGGAACGCGGAACGCGGGTTCTGCTGGCGGACCTCGACCCCCAAGGGAATGCCACCAGCGCACTGGGCGGAAACGAGACGCCCGCGCTGAGTCTCTACCAGGCACTCATTGGAGAAGTCGCCGCTCAGGAGGTGATCATGGCCACCCGACTCCCCAACCTGAGTCTCCTCCCGGCCAATCTCGACATGGCTGGCGCGGAAATCGAGGTCGCACGCATGGATGACCACATGCACAGGCTCCGCAAGGTGATCGAACCCCTTCAGACCTCCGGCCAGTTTGATTACCTCTTTTTGGACTGCCCGCCCTCGCTGGGTATCTGGATGACGAACGCGCTTGCCGCAGCCCATGAGATTCTCATCCCGATCCAATGCGAATACTATTCGCTGGAGGGTCTCTCGACGCTGATGCGGGTGATGGACGACCTGCGGGAATCCGGCGCAAATCCCGGCCTGGCCATTGCGGGTTTGCTGATGACGATGTTTGACAACCGCACCAATTTGAATCCGGCGGTGGTTGCGGAAGTACGCGAGCATTTTGGCGAGGTGGTCTTTGCCACGCAAATCCCGCGCACCGTGCGCTTCGGGGAGGCGCCCAGTCACGGTCGCACGATTCTCGAGCATGACCCTCATGGAACAGGTGCGGCAGCCTACCGCGCCCTGGCCGCCGAATTCCTCGAGCGCCAGGCCGCAAAACTCGCCTTTGTCTCCCCCAAACAGGAACCCGCCGCGCATGAGCCCGCCTGACCCGCAATCCGAAGTTCTCGCAGCGTTCCGATCGAGCGGCGCTCTGCTCAGCGGTCATTTCATCCTCCGCTCAGGCCTGCACAGCCGCGAGTTTTTCCAGTGCGCGCTTCTGCTTCAAAATGCCGCGCTGGCGGCGAGGGTTTGTGGACTCCTGGCCGATGCGCTGCGCCCGTATGACGCGCCGACGGTCATTTCGCCGGCTGTGGGCGGGATCATCGTCGGACAGGAAGTCGCGCGCCATCTGGAAAAACGCCACATTTTTGTGGAGAAGGATGGTGGGGGCGGGCTGGTTCTGCGGCGCGGGTTTGCCATCACTCCCGGTGAGCGGTTTTTGGTGGCGGAGGATGTGGTGACCCGCGGAGGGCGGGTGATGGAAACCGTCGAGATCGTTCGGGGATATGGCGGCGTGGTGGTGGCGGTGGGTGCGCTTGTGGATCGCAGCGGCGGTGTGCTGCCCGATTTTGGATGTCCGTTTGTTGCGCTCGCAAGGATGACTCCGGAAACCTTTCCTGCCGACCAGCTTCCTCCCGATCTGGCTTCGATCCCGGCCGTCAAACCAGGCAGCAAATAAGTCGTCCTTGCGGGATGGGCACGGGGAAGCTACAACAACCCTCATGGATGGGATGAATCGAGCCGCTCTGTCAACACTGTGTCTGGTCTTTCTCGCCCTCGGATCGCTCACGGCAACCGCCCCGGCTGCCAGCCAGAGCGCCCGCGAGGCCAAACGCGCCCTCCCCGGGCGCTTCCAGGATCATGTCGTGAAAATCAGTGCCGACGAGGGAACCCCCGATCCGCCCAAATGGTTTTTTGTCTGTCGTGCAGCTCATGGTGAGGATGGTATTCTTTCCCTGGTCGTGCAAAACGGGCGGCTCCTGAGTACGAAGCCCTCGCTGGATTTGCGGGTGGCTCTGGGCAACTATTCCCGCATCAACTTTGACAGGGTTCTCGTGGATTCGCGCGGAACCTACGAAATCGCGCAGCGCTACATTAAGAACGCGAAGCCGGGAAAAACGCTGGGGGCCGTGAGTTACCTGCTCCAGCAGGCGGGGGAGGATGCCGATCCGATCTGGTCGCTGTGGTGCTATGACTCCTCGGGCCGCTACCTCGGCCTGTTGAAGGTACTGGCCTCGACGGGCGACGTTATTCTTTGGGAATAGCGGGTGGCTCCCCGGCAGGGAATGAGGCGGGATTCTGCTTCAGGAGGCTGGAAAATGGCGGTTTTTCAAGAGTGCCGGCAAAGACCGGGTCCTGGGCCAGAAGCTCCCGGACATTACGTCCGCCCCCACGCGCCGCCTGCGTCATGGCCTGGTAGGCCTCATTGGTCTGGGCATTCAGGAGGCGCGCCCGGGCGAGTATGTAATGGTGCATGGCCTCGCCAGGCGCGACTGCGGCCAACTGTTCGGCGGCTTTCAGAAAGAGCGCCCGCTGGCCCGTTGTTTCCAGGTAGCTGGAAATGGTGGTCAGCACTGAGGCATTGCTGCGAAAAGTTTCGAGAGCGGGTCCGATCAGGGCATTGGCATTGTTGGTGTCGCCAATCGAGGTGTAGAGCCTCAGCAGTTTGGAAAATGCCTCTCCATCCGCCGGAGCAGTCTCCAGTGCCTTGCGGAAATTCTCGATCTCCCGATGCGATTCTTTCCGGCGCTGGATAATGACAGCAAGGGAGACGATCGCGAGGCTGTTGGGGTCTTTGCCGTAAGCCGCATCAAGCAGCTCCATCGCCTCATCATAGTCACCCCGATCCATGAGGATTTCGGAAAGCTGGGAAAGCGCATTCACGTTCACCGGCGATAACTCGATCGCTTCGCGGAAGGTGCGCTCCGCCTCGGGGAGCATCTTCCGATGACGGTAGATATTCCCCATTGTCATCCGCAGACTGGAAAAGGACCTCTGCGCGTCCAGGTCCTTGTGGTAGGCGGGATCACCGAGCAGACGGGCCTTGTAGTCAGCCCAAAACGCAAAGTCCTTTGCCACCATCTCCGGGGTCAGCTCAGGGACTTTTTCACGATGGAGCTGATACACCAGGCCGTGAGGCGTTGCGTAGTCGTAAGTCCATCGAATCGGAAAGCTCTCCTCAATAAAGAAATCGTGCTCATCGCGGTTGTGCTCCCATATCCAGCGCAGGGTCTCAGAAAAAATGGCATAGGAATCGCTCGCGGCCTGACCACTCGGCGGCTCCCCCGCGCCCTGCTGTGCGCCTTCCTTGGCCAGCTCGCTCTCAATGATTTTTTTCACCTCCTCGGGAGAAGGAAGCGTGAGCGGCTGCTTCGGATACGTATTTTCACGCCCGAGCCAGCGCTCGAAGGCGTTCTTGGGCTGCGGGCGTCCGGGGCCGTAATGATCCCGCAGATACTGCATGTAAAAAGTTTCCGCGAGGGCGTTTTGAGTGATGATGTACAAATCGCGGCGGTCGAAATCCGGGTCGCGTTTCCGGTGTCCCGGCTGGCCGCTTTCTCCAAAAATCATGTAGGTGGGGACAAATCGTCCGGGGTCGGTTCCGCCGATGACGATGCTATTCCTGGGGAGGTCCTTGAGCATGTCGTGTCCGAACATCCACCCAAACCAGCGTCCACGCTGTGAGGCGGATGCTTCACTGCCCAGGAGCGTCCACACCGGAAAGACCAAAAGAACCGGCGCCAGCCAAAAGTACACGCGCCGACGCCGTGTCAAAAATTCGATGAGCAGGCCGGTGCCCAAGCCGGAGAGCAGCGCGTAAATCAGATTGGTGTAGGTGTGATAGGGCATCTGAAGCCACCACCCCGCCAGATCAATCTCTGCACCATCCATCGCAGGCTGAAGGAAGGCCGCCAGGACAAACGCGAAGTGCAGCGTGTAAATCCACGCCCGCTTGGGCAATGAGCAACGCAGGATGAACAAAATCGAGGCGAAATAGCCAATGACGGAAAATGGAGTGAGGGCGCGGGCGAGCTGCTGCCAAAAAAATCCCACCCAGAGCTGGAGGCCTTGCAGACGGGGGCGTCGGGGAAGGCCTGCCGGCTTTTCATGGTTTTCGGGCGTCGTTCCTGTGATGCGCCCCAGGGTTCGCAGGCTTTGATCGGCCAGATTCCCGGCATATTGAGAGCGGTTGATCGAATAAAAAAATCCCGCCGGGTCGCGCGCATAACTCCAGTTCATCGGGGGATTGGTCGAGGAAGCCAGGGGCATGTAGGCATAAGGCAGCAAGCCGACCGCCACCACAAAGGGCAGAAATGCCACCAGATGCCACCGAACGCGGAACCGCCGCCAAACCACAAAACCCAACCCTGCCACCAGAGCAATCCAAAAAAACCGGATGGCTGTTTTCAGAACCATCTCGTTGTTGGAAAGGATGGCAAACCCGAGGTAGCCGAGGAGTGCGGTCAGGACGCCCGCCAGAATCCAGTCGGCCAATGCCCGCCGCCGCAACAACAGGATGAGTAGATATGGCAGTGGCGCGAGGGTCAGCGTGAGATGGTGATTGCTGAAAGACAGGGCGAGCGCAAAAAACGCTGCCAGCATGAAGCCGTCGCGCGCAGGGTTTCTC